>JBKJZU010000295.1:0-6567 GCA_046715015.1 Micropepsaceae bacterium | reverse complement strand
TGACGCCGAGGTCGGCCAGCGTGCCGACGGAGGACGCGTCCGCGCCCACTTTCACGACGTTGTCCTTGCGCAGCAGGCGCGCCTGATCGCGCGTGATGGGCGAGAACGGCAGCCAACCGAACAGCGCCGCGAAGATGTCCAGCATGAAGAACGGGATGGGCAGGAACGCGCGCTTGCGTTCGATCGTCGCCGAGATATAGCTCAGCAATTCCTTCAGCGAATAGACGGCGGGGCCACCGAGTTCGTAGGTGCGACCTCGCGTGCGCGTGTCGGCGATGGCGTTTGCGACCGCATCGGCGACGTCGCCGACGAACACGGGCTGGAACTTCGTCTTGCCGCCGCCGAAGAGCGGGAAGGCGAGCTTGGCCATGCGCATCAGCCCTGCGAACATGTTGAAGAAGCCGTCGCCCTGACCGAACACGATAGAGGGACGCACGATCGTGACGGCGGGGAACGCTTCGCGCGCCTGCGCCTCGCCCTCGCCTTTCGTGCGCGAATACTCGGCGCGCGCTTTCGGATCGGCGCCGATCGAGGAGATTTGGATCAAACGCTCCACACCCGCCTTCGCCGCCGCGCGCGCGACGGTGCCGGCGCCATCGGCGTGCAGAGCTTCGAATGTGCGGCCGCCGCCTTCGCGCAGGATGCCGACGAGGTTGACGACGATCTTCGCGCCGGCAATTGCGGCCGCGATCTCAGCCTCTTGCCGGATGTCGGCTTTGACGAGCGCGATTTGGCCGACATTGCCCAACGGCATCATGTCGTAGGCGCGCGACGGCTTTCGCGAGGTCACGCGGATGCGGTAGCCGTCCTTCGCCAGGCGGCGCACGATCTGGCGGCCCAGGAAGCCCGTGCCCCCGATCACGCTCACCAGCGTCGCTTCGTTGTTGCGGCTCATCGGCTCTCTCGCGCCCCGGTCGTTTACGATTCAGGCTCGTGTGATAGCGAAAAGGCCGCGCCGCTAGAAGCCCGCAGCCCCAAAGGCTTTCCGTTGACAGGGCTGGCCCCGCGCGGATATCCCTCGCCCCCTTCAATCCCGTGCCCAGATGGCGGAATTGGTAGACGCGCTAGTTTCAGGTACTAGTACTGCAAGGTGTGGAGGTTCGAGTCCTCTTCTGGGCACCACGCTTCGCTGCGAAGCAAGCGAAGCGTGCCCTGCGTAGCCCCTTCGGCGAAGCAGGGCAGCGTCCGCAGCTACGCGCGGCGCGGCCACTTGGGGGTCACGTTGGCTCCCTTTTCGACTTCTCAAGCGCACGCACAGCGGCGTCGGCCGCTTCTTCGGCCTCGATGCTGGCGACCATTGCGTCGACCTCGGCGATGAAGCGCGCGTCGCTGCCTTGCGTGCGGAGGTCCTTCCACTCCCGGCGCGCACCAGGGCTTCGCAAATACCGAAGCGACGTCCTGGAAAGCCGCCGGTAGGTTGGCTCTTCGATGAGCCCCCGTATCCGAAGGCTGAACAGCGCTTCATGCGCGCCGATCGCAATCCCCACGATGTTCATGATCTGAACCCTTTCAGCAGGGGTGAGTGGCGTTGCCTGGTTCAACAAGCGCACCATGAGTTCGGCCTTCTCCGGCGTATCGGCGAGCTCCCGGTGAATCATGCCGTTCTGCAGATGCGCGTTCAACGTCAGCTCCGCGCGTGCGACCTTCGCGGCCTGATGGCCCTGCCAAACGACCGCAAGCAACGTAGCAAAAATCGCGACCACGGCAACGATCTGGGAGATGTAATAAATTTCTTCGACGGTCATGCGCGGTGTCCCGTGTCTTGCTGCTGGTCCCGAATGAGGCCCTCCATGAACGCGCGGAACTCAGCGCTCAACGAGATCGGATTGTCAGACCACCAGGCCTTGAAGCCCGGATTGGTGACGGACCATTTCAGGGTGTTCAGCTCCGCATCGAACAGCTTCTTTTCCAGCGTACCGGCGCTGTACTGGTAGTAGAGCGTTTCGAAGACGCGCATGTAGGCAAGCGCCAACATAGCGAACGATACGCGTTCGTCTTCGTCGAGCGTCTCTGACCCCGCCATGCCGAGCCGCCACAGGCGCGCAACCTTTTGATCGCTGACGATGAGCGCGTTCATCACGTTGAAGCTGTCGGTGACGGCGTGATGCGACGTTGCCTTCAGTGCTTTGGTATTCTGCCGGATCTGCAGGCCGACAAAGATCAGCGACGCGAAAACTGCGACCACGCCGATGATCTGACTGATGTAGGCAAGTTCTTCGAGGTTCATGATTTCGCTGTCTCGCTTTGCGGCTTCGGTTGCGACGTCGATGCGCCGTCCTTTTGAAACGCCGCAGCGTCCCACGGCATGACCGTGCTGGTGTCGCGCGCCGTCTCGATGACGGCGACGAACTCGCTCGACCAGATGTTCTGCGTTTTCTCGAACTCCCACCATTGCCGGTAAAATGGCAGCTTGACGACCCCTGCGGCCCAACTCAGGCGGGCGTCCCAAATCGCCTTGTCGAGGTTGCCGTACTTGTGAAGAAAATAGAGGCCTTCAAGTTTTTGAAACAACGCGCGTTGGAGAAGCGTATTGCGCGCCCGATCGATTTCGGAGAAATCACTCCACGTTTTTCCAGGATCGTACGTAGAAATGGCGGTGAGCAGAACGTCATCCGACACGTCAGCGACGACCATTTCGTTCGTCGATGCCCAAGAATGGGTACCTTCGAAAGCGGCCGACGCTTTGATCGAGCGCGTGTTGGCCTTGATCTGCTCGCTGTTCTGCCGCACCTGAACGCCGACAAAGATTAGCGACGCGAAAACTGCGACCACGCCGATGATCTGACTTATGTAGGCAAGTTCTTCGAGGGTCACGGCACAGCCTCCGTGGAGCGCGCCAGCTTGGCGACATAGCTGCGAAATTCGGGGCAGAAGCCATAAGGGTTTTCGGCCCACCACGCCCGCATCCCCGGCGACGCGAACGCTTGCCTGATGCCTTCTTCTTCGGCGTGAAGGACGCTCTTATCGCCGGCGCCGAGGCCGGCCTGGATGAACATCGTTTCGCAGACATGCATGTAGGCGCGCGCCGTCGAGTCGAAACGCCAACGCTCTTCCTCCGTCAGCGCCTGCCGGTCGGCCATTCCGACAAGCCAGATCTTCGTCAGGTCCGCATTCTCCGCGAACATACGGTTGATCTCGTTGAGGGAGTCCGAGACCGCATTGTGGGAGGCGGCGCGCGTCGCGCGCGTGTTCTGCCTGATCTGCAGACCGACAAAGACAAGCGAAGCAAAGGTCGCGACGACCGCCACCGTTTGGCCGATGGAGTTGATCTCTTCGAGGGTCATGCGGGGTCCTTGGGCTCGCCGATCCGCCGAACTACGCGTTGACTCGGCCAGTTGTAAATAGACTGCGGCTGACGATCGCCACCGACAGGGCGCTGGCGCTCGCTCACATCGCGTGATGCGCTAATAAGCGCATTCATCCCAACGCCGGAATGGCCTTAGCGGCACGAGGCGGCCTTGACCTGCCCGGGCCCCCATGGCTTCTGATCGCGAAACGGCCGGATTCGTGACGACGATGAAGATACACTTTCATGAGGGCGATCTGCCTGCAGGCGTCGATTTCGGGAAGTCGGTTGCGATCGACACCGAGACCTTGGGGCTGAACCCGCAACGCGATGCGCTGTGCCTGGCGCAGCTTTCGGGCGGCGACGGGCATTGCCACGTCGTGCGTTTCGACCGCAAGACCTATCACGCGCCGAACATGGTGCGGCTCTTGACCGATCCGGATGTCGTGAAGATTTTTCACTACGCGCGCTTCGATGTCGGCGTGTTTCAGAAGTACCTGAAGACCCAAACGACGCCGGTCTGGTGCACGAAGATTGCATCGAAGCTCGTGCGCACGTACACGGACAAACACGGCCTCAAAGACCTGGTCAAAGAACTGCTGGATGTGGACCTGTCAAAACAGCAGCAGAGTTCGGATTGGGGTGCGGCGAAATTGAGCGATGCACAGCTCTCGTATGCCGCTTCCGACGTGTTGCATCTTCACAAGCTGAAAGCGACGCTGGACGCGATGCTGATGCGCGAAGGGCGGCAGGAATTGGCGCTCAAATGCTTCGGTTTTGTCGGCACGCGGTCCGAACTCGACCTCGCCGGCTGGGGCCTTGAGGATATCTTCGCGCACTGAGGCAACGTTAACCTGCAAGCCCCCGGGTCGCCTTGATTTGAGGGGGGCAAAGCGCGATACTCATTTCAGTTGGCATGAATTTCGCGTCGGCGCCTTTTTTGCGCCGCACAACCGTAACAAAACGTGGCTCGCGTGCATGCCCGGTTTGCGAGTTTCGCTCTGATGACAGCCGTCCCCGATTCCCACGTGAGCGCCGATCTTGAGGCTGCACGGCGTGTGCTCGCCATGGAGGGCGAGGCTCTGGGTGCGCTCGCGCGCTCGCTCGACGCGCGCTTCACGAAGGCGATCGACCTGCTGCTCGGGATCGAGGGCCGCGTGATCGTGAGCGGCATGGGTAAGAGCGGTCATATCGGCAACAAGATCGCGGCGACATTTGCCTCTACGGGCACGCCCTCGCAGTTCGTCCATCCGGGTGAGGCCAGCCACGGCGACCTTGGGTTCGTGACACGCAAAGATGGCGTGCTGCTGATTTCGAATTCGGGCAAGACGTCGGAGCTGACCGACATCATCGACTTCACGCGGCGCAACGCCATTCCGATGATCGCGATCACGGGCGGTGCGGACTCGCCGCTGGCGCAGCATGCGGACGTCGCGCTGATCCTGCCGCCGGCACGCGAGGCCTGCGCGATCGAGATGGCGCCGACGACGTCGACCACGATGCAGCTGGCGCTGGGCGATGCCCTGGCCGTTGCGCTGATGACGCGGCGCGGGTTTACGGCGGACGATTACCGGGAACTGCATCCGGGCGGGTCGCTCGGGCGCAAGCTCGTGCGGGTCGCCGACATCATGCACACCGGCACCGAGCTTCCGCTGGTCGACGAAAACCGGGTGATGAGCGAGGTCTTGATCGAGATCACCTCGAAGCGGTTCGGCTGTGCCGGCGTCGTGAACGCGCAAGGCGGGCTGATCGGCGTGGTGACCGACGGCGACTTGCGGCGGCACATGCAGAACGATCTCTTGAAGCAGCGCGCGAAGGACGTGATGACCGCGAAGCCGCGTTTGATCCGTACGGGTGCTCTCGGCGGCGAGGCGTTGCGCTTGATGAACCACCATGCGGTGCCGGTGACGTGTCTCTTCGTCGTGGCCGATGAAGACGTCGCCAAGGCGACACCGAGGCCCGTCGGGATCGTGCACATTCACGACTGCCTGCGCGCGGGAGTCGCTTGACGCTCATGGCGATGGAGTCACCCACGGTCCCACGCACGCGTCTGGACCAATGGCAGAACCGGTCGCGGCCGGATGCCGGCACCACGCTCGGCTACAGCCGCTTCGTGCGCATCATGAAGGTGATGCTGCCCTTGGTCGCGTGCTCGCTGATCGTGCTTGTCGTCGTCTATTCGTCGAGCGGGCGCGAGGTGGGCACGGTGCGCATCGAGGGCACAACGACCGGCAGCGTCGATAAGGATCGCCAACTCGTCAACCCGAAGCTGACCGGCACGGACGGGCGCGGCCAACCGTTCACCGTGACCGCGAAGGGTGCGACGCAGGCGCCGGGTAAAGCGCGGCGGCTGACGATCGACGAGGTCACCGCCGACATCACGATGCAGGACAAAAGTTGGGTGCAAGTCGGCGCGATCAAGGGCGAACTCGACGTCGAGGGCAAAACGCTCGACCTCATGAACTCGATCAACATCTATTCCGACCAAGGCTATGAGTGCCACACGGAAGCGGCGCGGTACGATTTCGGCAGCGGCCTTTTGAAGGGCGACGCGCCGATCAAGTGTCAGGGTCCGATGGGCCTCTTCACGGCGCAAAGATTCGAAGGGCTGCGCGATCCGCGCGTGCTGCGCTTCATGGGCGGCGTGCAGACGACCTACGTGCCGGCCGCGCGCACGGGCGAAGCCGCCACCGCCGCCGAGACCAATCCTGAAGGCGTTGCCGAGGCATTGCCCGACGAGGCCGCGTACGTTCCCCCGCCTGCCACCGCCTCCCCCACGGCGCCGCAAGCGCCGAAGACTATCGTTCAACCCAAAGCGAAGCCCACGCCATGAAACCCATTCTCGTTGCTGCTGCCGCCGTCGTTTTCGCCGCGAGCGCACAGGCTCAAGGCGTACCCAATCCGTTTTCGGGCATGGGCCGCGACAGCGACAAGCCGATCTCGATTGCGGCCAACACGACGACCGCGGACCTGCGCAGCGAGACGGCGACCTATGCCGGCAACGTGCGCGTCGAGCAGGGCAATTTGAAACTGCGCTCGGACACGCTTTCGATCAAAGCGACGAAGGGCACGATCATGCGCATCGAAGCGAAGGGCAACGTCGTGCTCGCTTCGCCGCAAGGTCAAGCCACGGGCGCCACCGCGCTTTACGACATCAGCCAGCGCGTGGTGACGATGGGCGGCAAGGTCGTTCTTGCACAAGGTCCCAACATTCTGCGCGGCAGTTCACTCGTGATTAACCTCGCCAACGGGAAAGCCGAACTAACCGGCTCGGGTGTGGG
>JBKJZU010000294.1:0-2616 GCA_046715015.1 Micropepsaceae bacterium | reverse complement strand
ACGCGCAGATGATCGACATCCTGACGATGGTCTGGCTGCAGAGCCGGAACCAAACCCTTCGCGCGCGCGTCGAGGAGACCGCGGGTTGGGTGCTGCGTGAGATGCTGACCGAGGGCGGTGGGTTTGCGTCGTCGATCGACGCCGACTCCGAGGGTGAGGAAGGCAAGTTCTACGTTTGGAACGAAACCGAGATCGACGAGTTGCTGGGCCGGGACGCGGAACTCTTCCGTCAGGTCTACGACGTTCGTCCCGGCGGCAACTGGGAGGGCAAGAACATTCTGCACCGCCTTCGCACGCCAGTGCCGTTGCCTGCGGTGCAGGAAGGCAAGCTGAACGCACTGCGCGAGAAGCTGTTCCTGGCGCGCGAGAAGCGGGTGAAGCCCGCGCGCGACGACAAGGTGCTTGCCGATTGGAACGGGCTGATGATCCACGCGCTGGCGCAAGCCTCCGACGCGTTCGCTCGCGCGGACTGGCAGGCGGCTGCGGTGAAGGCCTTTTGGTTCGTCGCCGACACGATGGGTACGGACGGTAGGCTTGCGCACAGCTGGCGCGGGGGCAAGCTCGGCACGTCTGGTATCGCCGACGACTACGCGAACATGGCGCGTGCGGCGCTCTCGCTCTACGAGATCACGGGGCATCCGCCATACCTCGAGAAGGCGCTGCTCTGGACGAAGACGCTGAACGAGAAGTTCTGGCGCGAAGACATCGGCGGTTACACGCTGACGCCTGCGGATGGCGAGGCGCTGATCGTTCGCGTACGCTCGGCGATGGACGGCGCGACGCCGTCCGTCAACGGGACGATGATGCACGTGCTCGTCCGGTTGAACGCACTGACCGGCGACACGGGTCACGCCGAACGCTTCAGCGTGATCGCGCAAGTGTTCGGCGACGACGCGCGGCGCCAGGTCGTGTCGGCGGCGACGCTGTTCAACGGCTTCGACTTCGTGTTGCGCGCACAGCAGATCGTGATCGTGGGTCAGCGCAACGAGGCCGGCGTGAACGCTTTCCGCGACGTGTTTCGCCGCTTAAGCGCGCCGAACAAAATCATCACCATCGTGGCGCCGGGCGACGCGCTTCGTCAGAACCATCCGGCGCAGTGCAAGGGGCAGGTCAACAACCGGCCCACGGTCTATTTCTGTGCGGGCGAAACGTGTTCGGCGCCGATCACGGACCCGGTGCAGCTTGAGGCCGTTCTCAAGATGCGCGTCGTGAACGATGGACCGGCGTCGGCGAGGTTCGCCTAAATTTGTGAGCGCAGCGGTTTGTAATGGCCGCAGCTTGATTTTGGATCGAGGGCTCGATGACGAAAGCGGTCAGGTTCGAACGCGTGGGTGCTGCGGACGTTTTATCGTTTCAGGAGGTTTCGCTGAAGCCGCCGGGTGAGGGCGAGGTTCGTGTTCGCCACACCGCGATCGGCGTCAACTTCATCGACATCTACCATCGCAGCGGGCTCTACAAAGTGCCGCTGCCGTCCGGCCTCGGGATGGAGGCTGCGGGCGTGGTCGAGAGCGTCGGACCTGGCGTCACGCGGTTTCGCGAAGGCGACCGCATTGCCTACGCGTCGGGTCCGATTGGGGCCTACAGCGAAGCGCACAATGTGGTGGCGGGACGTGCCGTGAAGATCCCGGACGGCGTCAGCGACGACATCGCGGCCGCGATCCTGCTCAAGGGATTGACCGCGCATTATCTGTTGCGCCGGACCTACAAGGTGAAGTCGGGCGAGACGATCTTGTTTCACGCAGCCGCGGGCGGCGTCGGCATGATCGCAGTGCAGTGGGCGCGCTCGCTGGGTGCGACCGTGATCGGCACGGTCGGCAACGACAACAAGGTGGCGCTGGCGCAGCGGCTCGGCTGTCATCACGTGATCGTCTCGTCCCGCGAAAACATCCCCGCGCGGGTTCGCGAGATCACCGGCGGCAAGGGCGTGCCGGTCGCGTACGATTCCGTCGGACGGGATACGTACATGGCGACACTGGATTCGCTCGCGCCGCTCGGCATGTTCGTGAGCTTCGGGAATGCGAGCGGGCCGGTGCCGCCGTTCGACGGCGCGATTCTGGCGCAAAAGGGATCGCTCTACTTCACGCGGCCGACGCTGATGAACTACGTGACGACGCCGGAAGAGCTCGACGCGGGCGCCGGCGAACTTTTCGATCTCGTCGTCCGCGGTGTCATCCGCCGCAACGAACCCAAGCGCTTTCCCTTGGCGCAAGCGGCCGAGGCGCACAAGGCTCTTGAGAGCCGGCAGACGACCGGTTCGTTGGTGTTGACCCCCGGCTAGCGCGGCGCGCCCCTCTACTCGGCGGCGGCTTTGTCCTTGCGGAGGTAGATCGAGTTCTTCGGGCGTTCGAAGACGCGTTGGATCATCGGAACGAACGCATCCAGCGGCAGCGATTTGAACGCAGGGTCGAACGAGTTCTGGTCGTAGAGGTGACAGAACTGCGCGCACGGTTCGAAGTGCGGGTGACCGCGGAACTGGTCGCGCATGTTCCGGTCCAGACCCAAATGATGGAAGAAGTAGTAACCCTGGAACATCGCGTGCTTCTCGACGATCCAGTGGTTCTGCTCCGACACGTAAGGCTTCACCATCGCGGCGGCGATGTCGGCGTGGTTTGCCGG
>JBKJZU010000293.1:0-7115 GCA_046715015.1 Micropepsaceae bacterium | reverse complement strand
GGACACCCGGACTTCGAACGCGTCTTCCGTGTACAGATGAACACGCTCGAGTGGCTGCCGATCTTCCTGCCCGCGCTCTGGATCGCCGCCGGCTATTGGGACCCACGCATCGTCGCCGCCGTCGGCGCCGTCTGGATCATCGGCCGCTTCATGTACATGGAAGGCTACATCGCCGAGGCTGGCAAGCGCTCCATGGGCTTCATGGTGCAAGGACTAGCGACCCTCGCCCTGCTGATCGCCAGCATTGTAGGCGCCGTCATGGCGCTGATCGGCTAGACCCGCCGTTTCCCGGACTAGCGCGGGCAGCAAGCCAAATGCTACCCATGCGCCCCGCTAGTCCGGAGATGGCCCATGACTGCAGTTCATCTGAAGCGTTGGAATATCGCGATCGGCGCGGGCCAACCGCTATTCGTGATCGCGGGCTTGAACGTGCTCGAGAACCTCGACCTCGCGCTGACCGTCGGCCGCCAACTGAAAGAGGCGACCGCGAAACTCGGTCTGCCCTACGTCTTCAAAGCGAGCTTCGACAAAGCAAACCGCTCCTCGATCAAAAGCTACCGCGGTCCCGGTCTGAAAGATGGCCTCGCGATGCTCGCCGAAGTGAAACGCCAGCTGAACGTACCGATCGCGACCGACCTCCACGAAATCGACCAGGCCGGCCCCGTGGCAGCTGTTGCCGATCTCGTGCAAATCCCCGCTTTCCTCGTCCGCCAAACGGACCTCATCGTCGCGGCCGCGCGTGCAACCGAGGCGGCGGGCGGCTGGCTGCACGTCAAGAAGGCGCAATTCCTGGCCCCCTGGGACTGCAAGAACATCATCACGAAGACCCGCGAAGTCGCGCCGAAGCTCGACATCGTTCTCTGCGAGCGCGGCTCGTCCTTCGGCTACAACAACCTCGTTGTCGACATGTTGGCTATCGGCGAGATGCAGCGCCTGGGCGTGCCCGTCACGATCGACGCGACACACGCCGTCCAACTCCCCGGCGCCGACCCGCGCACGAACGGCGGCTCCACCGGCGGCCGCCGCGAAGGCGTCCCAATCATTGCGAAGGCAGCCGTTGCAGCGGGCGCGGACGGCGTCTTCCTGGAATTCCACCCCGAGCCCGACAAAGCCCTCTGCGACGCGCCGAGTTGCCTGCCCCTCAGCAGCGCCGCGGCATTGCTCGCGACGCTGAAGGGCGTGCATCAGGCAGTGCGGTAACCCCTTTGCGCGCGCAGCGCGCTGCATGGAGTCAGCCTCACACAAAGCCACAAAGATACGAAGGTCGCACGAAGCTCTTTGTGTACCCTTCGTATCTTTGTGGCTTTGTGTGAGGCTGAATCAAAATTGCGCTACGCGCAAAAGCACACTTAAACCAACCGCGCCTGATCGACCGCCGCTTTGATAAAGCTCGCAAACAGCGGGTGCGGTTCGAACGGCCGTGACTTCAGCTCCGGGTGATACTGCACGCCGATGAACCACGGATGGTCGTTGCGTTCGCAGATTTCCGGCAGCAACCCGTCCGGCGACATGCCGGAGAAGATGAAGCCCACCTTCTCCAACGCCTCGCGATAATCGAGGTTCACCTCGTAGCGATGGCGATGCCGCTCTTCGATCTCGGTCGTCCCGTAGATCTCGGCAACCTTGCTCCCACGTTTCAGTAGAGCCCGATATTTGCCGAGCCGCATCGTGCCGCCCAAGTCACCGTCGGCTCTGCGCTTCTCAAGCTGGTTGCCTTGCATCCATTCCGTCATCAACCCGACGAGGATGTGTTTCGCCGGACCGAATTCCGTCGAACTCGCATCCTCGATGTTGAGCAGATTGCGCGCCGCCTCGATGACGGCCATTTGCAACCCGAAGCAAATGCCGAAATAGGGCACCTTGCGGGTGCGCGCGAACTTCGCGGCCTCGATCTTGCCCTTGGTCCCGCGCTCGCCGAAGCCGCCTGGAACCAGGATCGCATGCACGTCTTCCAGCGCCTGAATATGTCCCGGCTGCTCGAAAATCTCTGACTCGATCCACTCCGCCTTTACGCGCACGTTGTTCGCAATGCCGCCGTGCGTCAGCGCCTCGTTCAGCGACTTGTACGCATCCAGCAGTCCCGTGTACTTGCCGACGATCGCGACCTTGACCTCGCCTTCGGGATCCTTGATCCGCTTCACGACGGTCTTCCAACGGTCCAGCTTCGGCGCGACCGGGTCCTTGACGCCGAAGATCGACAGCACTTCGTCGTCGAGCCCCTGCGCGTGATAGCTGAGCGGCACTTCGTAGATCGTCTTGACGTCCAAGGCCTGGATCACGCTCGACGGCCGCACGTTGCAGAACAACGCAATCTTGCGCCGCTCCTCCGCAGGAACCTCGCGGTCCGACCGGCAGAGCACAATGTCCGGCTGAATACCGATCGAGCGCAGCTCTTTCACGGAGTGCTGCGTCGGCTTCGTCTTCAGTTCCCCCGACGCCGCAATGAACGGCACCAGCGTCACGTGAATGAACAACGTCTGCCCGTGCCCCAGGTCGTTCTTGAGTTGCCGGATCGCCTCGAAGAACGGCAAACCTTCGATGTCGCCAACGGTGCCGCCGATCTCGCACAGCACGAAGTCGACATCGTCGGTGTTGTCGACAACGAACGCCTTTATCGCGTCGGTCACGTGCGGGATCACCTGGATCGTCGCGCCCAGATAATCGCCGCGCCGCTCGCGCGTCAGGATATCGAGATAGAGCCGTCCCGTCGTGATGTTGTCGCCCTTGGTCGCCGACACGCCGGTGAAGCGCTCGTAGTGACCGAGGTCGAGATCGGTTTCCGCGCCGTCGTCTGTCACGAACACTTCGCCGTGCTGATACGGCGACATCGTTCCCGGATCGACGTTCAGATACGGATCGAGTTTACGAAGACGAACCTTGAACCCGCGCGCTTGAAGAAGCGAGCCGAGTGCCGCAGAAGCGAGACCTTTTCCAAGGGAGGAGACCACGCCGCCGGTGATGAAGATAAACCGCGCCATGGACTTGCACCATAATGAGCAATGGAGAATGCAAACAACAAAAATTTCCGCGTGTCTGTGGAACGCGTTTCACAGGCACGCACGGCACGTTAACGAGCGCGGAAATCCGCTACGGCGTACCGCCAGCTGGCTGTGCAGGCGGTGTCGTCGGCGCCGGTTGTCCACCGGCAGGTGCCGGCGCAGCGGGTGCAGCCGGCGCGGCGGGAACCGGCGTGGGTGAGGGATTCGGAGTGGCCGGCAACGGTGTCGATGACGGTTGCGGTGCGCCCGGCAGCGTCGTCAGCGTTCCATCGGTACCCGGTGTCAACGGCCCGGTCGTCCGCGTCGCCTTCGCCACGATCGCAAGCGCGATCGATGTCGTGATGAAAATCGTCCCCAGAATGACCGTCGTGCGGGTCAGCGCGTTTGCAGTGCCACGGCCCGTCATCAGGCCGCCGGCGCCACCGCCTGTGCCCAGCCCCAAGCCGCCGCCTTCCGACCGCTGCAACAGAATGACGCCGATCATCGCGATACACACGACGATCTGAATGGTTAGAAGGACGGGAAACAACGCGGCCATCGGGCTGACTCTTTAAGATCGCAGGCGCGAAGGCGCGCCCCGAGAAGCCGCGGGTTGTAGCCGAACCGGCTCTCCGTGACCACCCCTGGTTTCTGCGGCAAAGATGGTGGGATTAGGCGGCGAAACCACATAGGCGGCCTAGCTTCCGCCACGAACCACGCCGATATTTGCGCACCTCGGATTCGCTTGGGAACACCCATGACCTCGACCGTTCGCGCCGCAATCCTGTGTATCGCTCTTGGCATTGCGGCCTGCGAAAGCAAACCACCCGTCGCGACCGCACCACAGCCCGCGCCGCCCACAGGCGCGCTCACCCTCCCAGAGGACGCGCCGGCGTCGCGCCACTTCGCCTCTGTTCAAACAGGAAGCGCAGGCGGCGCGGAGGTCATCGGCTCTTACACACGCGGCTGCCTCGCCGGTGCGGCGCAACTCCCACTCGACGGGACGCATTGGCAGGTCGTGCACCCTTCCCGCAATCGCGCATGGGGTCATCCGGACCTGATCGCGTTCCTACGCACACTTGGTGATCGCGTCGCGGCCGACGGTCACCGCGGCTTGCTCGTAGGCGATCTCGCGCAGCCGCGCGGTGGTCCCCTGCCCTCGGACCACAACTCGCATCAGGTTGGTCTCGATGCCGACATCTGGCTGACGCCAATGCCCGCGCGCCTACTCAGCGCCGCCGAACGCGATAGCTACGATCCGCCGTCGCTCGTCAACTTCAACACGTTGCGCGTCACGAGCGGATTCGGCGATGCGCAATATTCGCTGTTGCGCCGCGCCGCCGAAGCGCCGGAAGTCGCACGCATCTTCATCTCCCCGCCGATCAAACGCGCGATGTGCGATCGCACGACAAGCGGCGACCGCGCGTGGCTGCGCAAACTTCGGCCTTGGATGGGACACGCGTCGCACATGCACGTTCGCCTCGTCTGCCCTGCCGGCAGCAGCGATTGTAGAGCCCAGGACGATCCGCCCGAAGGCGACGGCTGCGGCGCCGAACTTAAATCGTGGTTCACCGACCGTTCGTGGATGAAGCCAAAGCCAGGTACCTACGTTCCGCAAGAGCCGATGAAACTCGACGGTTTGCCCGCGGAATGCCGGCGCGTGTTGACGGAACGCGGCTAGGGCGCTTCCGGCTGACCGCCGCGCAGTCTGTCGGCGATCTCGGCGCCGACGAACGCGGCATCGGGCGTCGGATCGTTCTCCACCCACAGATACTCGATGAACAGCGTTCCGCGGCTGACGTAGAGGATCGGTTCGGTCGCACCGTAGGCTTGCCGCAGGACGATTTTCGAAATCTGCTTTCCAACCTCGGCCTTGAGGCCCGCATCCTTGCAGACGTTTGCGAACGCGGTGCCGACGAAGGTAAGCCCACTCGCCGCAAGAGCCTTCGCGCCGCCTTCATCCTCGCCGAAGTCCGACCACCGAACGCTCACGGTCGGCGAGACGCCGCAAGCTGCCGCGATTTCGGTTTGCACCTTCCCGATCATCGCGCCGTCGACAGCGGGATTTGCCGCAACAACCGCGGCGACGATGAAATCCAACATCTATTCAACCCCCATAATCATGCGCCGCTGCTTCGCTTCGTAACCTGCCAACGCGTTCTTCTCCGGTGCCAACAACGACACCAAAATCCCGACCGCAAACCCGAGCGGAATCGTCACCACGGCTGGGTTCTTCAAGGGAAAGATCGCACTTTCCCCACCCATCAAGTCAATCATGATCGTTGGCGAGATCGCGATAAGACCTAAGCTCGCCACGGTACCGGTTACGATCGACGCCACCGCGCCCCAGGTCGTGAACTTCCGCCAGAAGATCGACATCACCAGCGCCGGAAAATTCCCCGATGCCGCAACCGCGAATGCAAGCCCGACCATGAAGGCGACGTTCTGGCCCTTGAAAACAATGCCCAAAAGGATCGCAACGACGCCCAACACGACGGTCGCGATCCGCGCGACCATCAGTTGCTCCTCGCGCGGCGCTTCCCCTTTGCGATGCACCGACACCCAAAGGTCGTGACTGAGTGCCGCGGCGCCCGAAAGCGTCAAACCCGCAACCACGGCCAGGATCGTTGCAAACGCGACGGCTGCGATGAAGCCCAGTAAGCCCGTACCGCCCAAGACCTCTGCCAGCAACGGTGCGGCCATGTTGCCGCCCTTGTCGATTGCCATAATTGCTTCGCGCCCGACCAACACCATCGCGCCGAAACCCAAGATGAAAGTCATCAAGTAGAAAACGCCGATTAGTCCCGTCGCCCAAAACACGGACTGTCGCGCCGCCTTCGCATCCGGCACCGTGTAGAAGCGCATCAGGATGTGCGGCAGGCCAGCCGTACCGAACATCAGCGCAAGCCCTAGCGAGATCGCATCCCAGGGATTCGCGACCTGCTTACCGGGCGCCAACACCTCCGTGCCGTACATCTCCGCCGCCTTTGAAAACAGCAACGCGGGATTGAACGAAAACTGCGCCAACGTGAGAAAGCAAAGCAGCGCTGCACCGCCGAGCAGCAGTACCGCCTTCACGATCTGCACCCACGTCGTCGCGATCATGCCGCCGAACAAAACATACGCCAGCATGACCAGGCCGACCGCGACCACGGCTGCCTCATACGAAATCCCGAACATCAGCCGGATCAGATTGCCGGCGCCGACCATCTGGGCGATTAGGTAGAAGGCAACGACGGCAAGCGTCCCGATTGCTGCAGCCACGCGCACCGGTGTCTGCTGCAGGCGGAAGCTCACGACATCAGCGAACGTGTACTTGCCCAAATTGCGCAGTGGCTCTGCGATCAGGAACAGCACGACGGGCCATCCGACCAACCACCCCGTCGAGTAGATCAAGCCGTCAAAACCTGAAAGCGACACCAGCCCCGCGATGCCGAGGAAGCTCGCGGCGCTCATATAGTCGCCCGCTAGCGCGAACCCGTTCTGCCGCCCGCTAATCGATCGGCCCGCAGCGAAGTACTCTTCCGTCGTCTTCGTTTTGCGCGCGGCCCAATACGTGATCGCAAGCGTCGCCGCGATGAACACGAAGAAAAACGCAATCGCCGTGAAGTTAGGCTCGCCCAGACTGGTCGCGGGCACGGTCGCGTTCATCCGCGCCTCTTGTCGTTGATCGCCTTCAGGCTCGTGTCGAAGTGCCGGTTCGCCCACACGACATAGACCCATGTCGTCAGCCAAGCACCGACAATGACAAGCGCCCCCGCGACGATCCCAAGACTCACGCCCGGAAAGACCTGCACGGCGATCGCCTCTTTCGCGAATGCCACCGCGAAAATGAAACCGAAATAGAGCGCAAACACGACAGCAGATAGACCGATCGCAACCCGCCACCGGGCACGCGCCAACGCGCGAATATCGTCACTCATACGCGATGGATCCTTGTGTCAGCTTGTTGCTTCGTCCTTGAAATAGGGCTCGACGACGCCCTTCAACTTGATCGTCATAGGATTGCCTTTGCGGTCGCGCGCGGTGCCGGCGGCGAGCCTAACCCAGCCTTCGCTTATGCAATATTCCTCGACGTTCGTTTTCTCCACGCCGTTGAATTTGATTCCGACGCCGCGCGCGAGCAGCTCCTCGTTG
>JBKJZU010000292.1:0-2692 GCA_046715015.1 Micropepsaceae bacterium | reverse complement strand
GCAAACCGTGCGCGCGACGTGAAGATTTGCCGCAGCCGGCGTTCTGCCCGGCAAGACAAAAGAGCGCAGCGGCTGCAACTTCTCGTTCATCGCGTCGATCTCGCGCTCAAGCCGCTCGACTTGCGCTTCGGCGATCCGCAAGGCTTTCACAGCCATCTCGCTGCCGTCTTCGGGGACGCAAAGATCGGCGCCGAGATCGAAGAGATCATTCTGCACCCGCGCCAGCATCTGATCGAGGTCGCCCGTCGTCGCGAGTCGCGCCACACCCACGCAAGCATTCGTCTCGTCGACGGTGCCGAAAGCTTCGATCCGTAAATCGTATTTCGGCACGCGCTTACCGGAGCCGAGCGCCGTGTCCCCTTTGTCTCCCGTGCGCGTGTAGATGCGGTTCAAGACAACCATGATTTAGGGCCCGCTGGGGCCGCGGCCCCAGAAATAAAGCACGGCCATGATAACGACGATCGCAAAGAACTGCGCGACGATCCTGAGCCGCATGATCTTGTTGGAATAGCTGCGCGCAAAGTCGCCGCCACGGTAGAGACTGTAGAGGCCGACAACGAGCACCAGCGCCACGGCGACGGTTGCAAGTCCGACCAGAATCTTACCCTCAAGCATGCGCCGACTCTAACCCGGACGGGCAACCGCTTCAATCAGCGTGAAGGATGGCTGGATCAAGGCGCCGGCAGCACTTCATCGCTTTTGCCGGAGAGGTAATAGGACAGCAAGCCGACCCACTCCTTCGTCGCGATGTCGGTGCGCCGAAGGCCTTCGCCCACGAATGCGAACGGGCGCAGCAACGCTTGGTCGCCGGCAGTACGAAAGTCGACAGGGTAGGGAATGACTTCGAATCCGGCTTTGCGAAACACACCCACCGTACGCGGCATGTGAAACGCGGACGTGACGACGAGCCAGCGCTCACCCACCTGCGGCCGCGCAATCTTCTTCGCATAGACCGCGTTTTGATACGTATTCAGCGATTGCCGGTCATAGGCGATGCGCGCGGGATCGACGCCGGTTGCCGCAATCGTGTTCTGCACCAGCGTCGCTTCCGGCGTCGTATCGGGCGTGAACTCGCTGCCGCCGCCGGCATAGATGATCCGCGCAGCAGGAAAGCGCCGCGCCAGATCGCCGAGTGCCACGATCCGCTCGCCGGTTTCGTTCAGCGCCATCTGCCCGCGCTCGTTCGTCACCTCGGTGTCGTACGTACCGCCGAGCACGACGATGCCCGCAACCGGTTCGCCCGCGTCGCGGTAAGTCGGAAACCGCTCCTCCAGCGGCAGGATCAACGCGTTGCCGAGTGGCGACAGGCCGGCGACCAGCAAGCCGACGCCACCCGTCGCCGCAAGCCGCCCCCCGAGCACAGCGCGCTTGGTGCGCATCAGGAAGAGGCCCAGCAACACTAGCGTCACGAGCGCATTCGACGGCGTGACAAAGAACCAAACGATTTTCGAGACGAAGTAGAACATGGGCGGAGCGTTGCTTGGCCACGCGCCACGCTCAAGCGTCAGCCGTCACACTCTGACGCGCGCGGCCTAGTTCGCGTCTTCCAGTAACCGCCGCGCGATCACCTGCGCCTGAATCTCCGCCGCCCCCTCGAAGATGTTAAGGATGCGCGCGTCGCAGAGCACGCGGCTGATTGGGTACTCGAGTGCAAAGCCGTTGCCGCCATGAATCTGCACCGCGTTGTCGGCGGCCGCCCACGCAACGCGCGCGGCAAGCAGTTTCGCCATACCGGCTTCCAGATCGCAGCGCCGTCCGGCGTCCTTTTCGCGCGCTGCGAAATAGGTGAGCTGGCGCGCGATCATGATTTCGATCGCCATCATCGCGATCTTGTTCGAGACGCGCGGGAAACCGTAGATCGCTTTGCCGAACTGCTGCCGCTCCAACGCGTAGCGCAAACCCAAATCCATCGCCGATTGCGCAACGCCGATCGCGCGCGCGGCGGTCTGAATGCGCGCCGACTCGAACGTCGTCATCAGTTGCTTGAAGCCTTGCCCCTCTTCACCGCCCAGAAGATTGGCATGCGGCACCTCGAATCCGTCGAAGCCGATTTCGTACTCTTTCATGCCGCGATAGCCGAGCACCTCGATCTCGCCGCCTGTCATGCCTTTCGCCGGAAATGGATTGCCGTCCGTGCCGCGCGGCTTCGGCGCGAGCAGCATTGAGAGCCCCTTGTACCCCGGCGCGTTCGGATTCGTCCGCACCAGCAGGGTCATCAAATCGGCGCGGGCCGCGTGCGTGATCCAGGTCTTGTTGCCGGTCACCTTCCAGACGTCGCCCTCGCGCACGGCACGCGCGCGAAGCGAACCCAGGTCCGACCCCGTGTTCGGCTCCGTGAACACCGCCGTCGGCAAGATTTCGCCCGACGCGATCTTAGGCAGCCAGGCTTCTTTCTGGGCTTCCGTGCCCCCGCCGAGAATAAGCTCGGCCGCAATTTCCGAGCGCGTGCCGAGCGACCCGACCCCGATATAGCCGCGCGAAAGCTCTTCCGAGACGACGCACATCGCGGTCTTGCCCAAACCCGCACCGCCGAAGGTTTCGGGGATGGTAAGCCCGAACACGCCCAGCGCGCTCATTTCCTCGACGATCGGCATCGGGATCAGCTGATCCTTCAGGTGCCACGTGTGCGCATGCGGCGCGACCTTGTCGACGACGAACTTGCGGAACTGATCGCGCACGAGCGCCATCTCGT
>JBKJZU010000291.1:0-2551 GCA_046715015.1 Micropepsaceae bacterium | reverse complement strand
TTGCCGGTGATGCGGTGGCCCAACATCCAGGTCGGCGACCAACCTTTGAAATCGCCCGTCGCGAGCACGCCCGCGCCTTCGACGATGCGCCGCGGCACGGCCAGGATTAGCGCCATCGTCACGTCCGCCGTGTCGTCGGTCAAGACGCCGGGCGTGTTCGTGACCGTGATGCCGCGGGCGCGCGCCGTTTCCAAATCGATGTTGTCGACGCCCGCGCCGAAGTTCGCGATCAGCCTCAGCCGCTCGCCCGAACGGGCCAAAATCCGCGAGTCCAGGCGGTCGGTTACGGTCGGGACCAGCACGTCGGCCTGCTGCACCGCTTCGGTCAACTGATCGCGCGTCATCGGCGCGTCGGTCACGTTCAGACGCGCGTCGAAAAGCTCGCGCATCCTTGTTTCGATGGCGTCGGGGAGCTTCCGGGTGACGATGACGAGCGGTTTCTTGGCGGGCATTTCCACTCTCTAGCAGGGGCGGGGTCGGCTTCAAAGAGGTTCCCGCCCTTGTCTTTTTTCTTCACGCGATAACGCAGTGTTAAGCGGCGACCTGCTGATATTGCTCATCATTTCTTACCTTCGGCACGAACGCCGGCGCCCCTTCGGGACCCGGGTACGAGGCAGGCTTTGCGCAACTGGGCGGCTCTCTTCACATGGTTGGTTTTGGCGCCGGTCGTAGCGGCGGATACGCCTGCGCCCGAACACAAGCCTGAGGTCGTTGCCCTCGCAACCGTTCCGCCGCCGACCGTAGCGACCGGAATGCCGGTGCCGCGCTGGGTCACGATCAAAGCGGGGCGCGTCAACGTCCGGCGCGGGCCGTCGCTCGAAGACAGTGTTCTGTGGACGTATGTGAAGCCTGGGCTGCCGGTCGAGATCATCGCCGAGTTCGACAGTTGGCGGCGCATCCGCGACGTGGAGGGGCAGACCGGTTGGGTCAAGTCCGTGATGCTCGACGGGCGGCGGCGCGTGCTGTTCACCGGCCGCGTCAACACCGCGATCTTGCGCGAGCCGAACGGAGAGGCCGATGCGGTCGCCCTCGCCGCGCCCGGTCTGATCGCCGACCTCGTCGCCTGCGAGGGCGAATGGTGCGAAGTCAGCGCGCGGGGCTATGACGGGTTCGTCACCCGCGATCGCCTGTGGGGTGTGCGCGCGATCGACAACGGACGCTGAGGCGAATTGCAGCGTTCGTTTTTCGCGTAAGACTTTGAAGGCGCTCCGCAATTCGGTCGTTTCAGACGAAAAGTGCAAAATCGAATCCGTTAGATGCGTTAGCACGGCGGATTTCTGCGGAAATATCCGTTTGGAATCCGTTAGGTATCCGTTTGTTGTGCGTATGGCTGGCATGGTCGTACGCGTTTCTACTGCTTTTGCAATAAGTGGTTATTGTACTCCCGATTGCCACCCGCGTGAAGCTTCGACCTGCGCGACACGATAACTGCGGCGAGATGGCAGCCAAGTTGCACTTGGGTGGACGATCGGGTCTGCTGGAGCCTCACATTCGTTAGGACTGCTGATGACCCGAAGAAACGCCGGCGACGCGCCCTATCACGCTCATATCTACTATTCCCCTGCGCAGCGCTCCATTGCCGCGGACCTGCGCGAAAGGTTGCGCGGCGCGAAGCCGGGGGACCCGCTGTCCGCCATCAAGTTCGTCGGCGAATTGAGGGATCACAAGGTCGGGCCGCACACGGTTCCTCAGTTCGAGATTCACTTCGACGCGCGGTTGCTGCCGCTCGTGGAGCCGACGCTCGTTCGTTCCGGATTGCGGGTATTGATACACCCGTTGACGTTCGACGATCTCGGCGACCACACGAATTTGGGGTGGTGGATCGGGGAGCCGGTCGCGCTCGACTTGACGGTTCTCGATCCGCCGGGCGTGAACCAAGGGTTCGCCCGCTTCGGCAAGACGGATTTTTGATGGCTAGGATCGATGCCGTAGATTGCGGGCAGGCGCAGGAGGCTTGGATGAGAACGCTTTTGATTGCGACTTTGGCGGTCTTTGCCGCCGTGTTTCAAGCGCACGCCAGTGCCGACGGCGAGGCGATGCGAACGACGGGCTTGCTCGGCAGATGGGCCTTCGACTGCGCAAAGCCGTCAGGCGACGACAATGCGCACCTCGTCTATGAGGTTTCAGCGAACGGAGCGCCGACCGAGCACCTGATGATGGGAGGCCTCGATCGCGTCTCCGCTATTGCGGGCGTGGAGAAGCAGGCGGACGGCAAGGTACGATGGACTCAAGACGACAAGGACGGCAGGGACAAGCTTACCATCGTGAAGCTGGTCGAGCCCAAGCGGTTCAAGACGTGGAATTCGACCGCTGTGACGGGTGAGGTCTTCATTCGCGACGGGCGGTTTGCAAGTGGCGGCGAAGCACCGTGGTTTTACCGGTGCGAGGCTCAGCAGTAAGTCACGCGGCGGGCGCGTACCGGGAGGCGCGTGATCCAATGCGGCATACTCTCGGGATGCCTATGCTCACCAAGATCGCCGTTTCCGGTTACCGCTCGCTGCGCGACGTCGTGCTGCCGCTTGAACGTTTGAATTTGATCACTGGGGCGAAT
>JBKJZU010000290.1:0-2673 GCA_046715015.1 Micropepsaceae bacterium | reverse complement strand
GCAAATCGGGCTTCGACACGATCTCCATCAGCGCGACGCCCGCGCGGTTCAAATCGACGAACGACTGATCCGGATGCTGGTCGTGCAGCGACTTGCCCGCATCCTGCTCCAAGTGCAGCCGTTCGATTCCGACCGTGAACGACTTAGCCCCCGGCATGTCGACGATAACGACGCCCTCGCCCACGATCGGCTGCTTGTACTGCGAAATCTGATAGCCGGCCGGCAAGTCCGGATAGAAATAGTTCTTCCGGTCGAACACCGATTGCTTGTTGATCTGCGCCTTGAGGCCGAGGCCGGTGCGCACCGCCTGCTCGACGCAATACTTGTTGATGACGGGCAGCATCCCCGGCATCGCCGCATCGACGAAGCTCACATGCGCGTTCGGATCGGCGCCGAACTCGGCCGAAGCGCCTGAGAACAGCTTCGCCTTCGACAGCACCTGCGCATGCACTTCCATGCCGATGACGACTTCCCACTTGCCGGTGGCACCGTCGATCAGCGGGCCGGTCTCGGTGCGCGTCGTGATGACTGCGGTTGTCATGGCTTAAGCCTCCCACCACGCCTGCGGCCGCGGTGTGCTACCGGCAGCCTTCTCGATCACTTCGCCGACCCGGAACAATGTCGCCTCGTCGAACGCCTTGCCGATCAACTGAAGGCCAAGCGGCAGCCCTTCGCTGCTCAAGCCTGCCGGTACCGAAATGCCCGGCAGCCCGGCCAGGTTCACCGTCACCGTGAACACGTCGTTCAAGTACATGGCGATCGGATCGTCAGTCTTCTCGCCGATCCCGAACGCCGGGCCCGGCGCCGTCGGCGTCAGCAGCACGTCGCACTTCTTGTAGGCTTCGTCGAAATCGCGCGCGATCAACGTGCGCAGCTTTTGCGCTTTGATGTAGTAGGCGTCGTAGTAACCGGCGGACAGCACATAAGTGCCGATCAGAATGCGCCGCTGCACTTCGCGCCCGAACCCGGCTGCGCGCGTGTTCTCGTACATCGACGTGATGTCTTTGCCCGGCACGCGCAAACCGAAGCGCACGCCGTCATAGCGGGCGAGGTTCGACGACGCCTCTGCAGGCGCCACGATATAGTAAGCCGGCAGCGCGTACTTCGTATGCGGCAGGCTGACGTCGACCGTCTCCGCCCCCGCATCCTTGAGCCACTGAATGCCCTTCTGCCACAACGCCTCGATCTCGGCCGGCATCCCGTCGAGCCGGTACTCCTTCGGAATACCGACGCGAAGGCCCTTGATGTTGCCGGTCATCGCCGCTTCGTAGTCCGGCACCGGGAGGTCGACGCTGGTCGAATCCAAGGGATCGTGGCTCGCCATCGTCTTCAACAGGATCGCGCAGTCGCGCACCGTGCGCGCCATCGGCCCCGCCTGATCGAGCGACGACGCGAACGCGACGATGCCCCAGCGCGAACAGCGTCCGTAGGTGGGCTTGATCCCCGCGATCCCGGTGACCGCCGCCGGCTGGCGGATCGATCCGCCGGTGTCGGTGCCCGTGGCACCCATCACGAGCCGCGCCGCGACCGACGCCGACGACCCGCCTGACGAGCCGCCCGGCACCAAGGCCGTGTTCGAACCGTTGCGCCGCCACGGATTGATCACCGGCTTGTAATAGCTCGTCTCGTTCGACGAGCCCATCGCGAACTCGTCCATGTTGAGCTTGCCGAGCATCACCGCACCGGCGTCGAACAGATTGCGCGAAACGGTCGACTCGTAGGGCGGCTTGAAGCCATCGAGAATGTGCGACCCCGCCGTCGTCAACACGCCCTTCGTGCAGAACAAATCCTTGATGCCGAGCGGTATGCCCTCGAGCGCGCGTGCCGAACCTGCCGCGATCCGCTTGTCCGCCTCCGCCGCGCCCGCGCGCGCGATCTCCGGCGTCTCGGTCACGAACGCATTCAACGCCCGCGCCTTCTCCACCGCTTTGATGTGCGCCTCAGTCAGTTCCTTGGCGCTGAACGTCTTCTTCTTGAGCCCATTGCGCGCCTCGGCGATCGTGAGCGAGGTCAGATTGCTCATTCGACCACCTTCGGCACGGCGAAATAGTTGTCCTCGCCGAGCGGCGCATTCTGCACCACGGCACCCGCACTTTCGCCGTCGGTCACCACGTCGTCGCGCATCTTCAGCGACACCTTCACGACGCTCGTCATCGGCTCGACGTTCGACGTGTCGACCTCGTTCAATTGCTCGACCCAAGCCAAAATGGCGTTGAGCTCCTTGGCCATCGGCTCAAGCCGCTCTTCGGGAAAAGCAATGCGCGCCAGCCGCGCCACGCGCCTAACAGTGTCTTTATCGACGGACATACTGGGTCCCTGCGGATCGATTTCTTGTGGTGGAACGGGGGCTTTGCTACCAACCGGGGCCACCCGTTGCAAGGCGCGAACCGCCACCCTCGTGATCGTCAAAACACCCTCCGAATTGGCCGCTCTCTTGAAGCCGGGCGAGCGCCTATTCGGGCTCGACCTCGGCGAAAAGACGATCGGTATCGCACTGACCGACGTACTGCGCACGGTTGCAACGCCCTTGGAAACGCTCGCACGGGTCAAATTCACCACCGACGCCGAGGCTCTGATCGCCCTCATCAAAAAGCACAACGTGGCAGGCCTCGTGATCGGTTTGCCGCTGAACATGAACGGCACCGAGGGGCCGAGCGCGCAATCCGCCCGCGC
>JBKJZU010000289.1:0-3406 GCA_046715015.1 Micropepsaceae bacterium | reverse complement strand
TCGTATTGCTGTTGCGGCGAAGGGCCGCCTGCCGTCTCGGCCGCGGCCGCGTCGGCGGGGATCGAGCCCAGCGTGCCCGCGGGCTTGCCACCTTGATTGCTGCCGCCGCGCGTCAGAGCGACGGGCGGCGCGGCCTTCGTCGCAGGAAGCGACGCGCTTGCCGCCGGAGCGCCGGACGGCGTGATGACGCTTGCGGGTGCGCCGCCTTCGAGCGCGCCGAGGCGGTAGCTCGATTCCTTGCGGGCGATGTCGAGTTGTTCGGTCAGCTGCTTCACCTGGAACGTCAGCGATTCCACTTGGCCGCGCAGTTCGCGCAGCGATTGTTCCATGTCGTTCAGGCGCGCGCCGCCGGCGCCGACACCGCCTGCCGATCCGCCAGCGAGACCGCCCGACGTCGCGGGCGGGTTGCCCTTGTAGACGTCGAACTGAAGCTCGCGCAGGTCACGCTCAACGCGGTCGACTTTGTCTTCCAGGTCGTCGACGTCGGCGCTCCATGCGGGTGCGAACGAGAGCGCGCCGACGGTGGCGAGCGCCGCCGCAGCCAACAGTTTGGGTAGTGACGTCATGACGTGAACTCCGCTCGCACACACGGGGCGCTAGATCGCCCGGCCGGGTGACGAAATTGAGGCAGGCGGCTTCAAAATGCTAGAGGGCGCGCGAAACGGGGAGTTTCGCGCGCCCGAAAAGTCACTTCCGTAAAGTCTTTACGTGCCGGCCCCGGCGGAGATGACAGAGAAGCCGCGGCGATTTTGCTGCCAGCAGCTGTCGTCGGCTTCGGCGCATACCGGGCGCTCTTTGCCGTAGCTCTTCGTCTGCAGGCGCGCAGCGTCGACGCCGAGCGAGACCAAGAATTCCTTCACGGCATAGGCGCGGCGATCGCCGAGCGCGAGGTTGTATTCGCGCGTGCCGCGTTCGTCGCAATGACCTTCGACCATGATCCGGACGGAGGGATATTGCTTCAGCCAGGCTGCTTGCTTTTGCAGGATCGACTGACCGTCGGCACGGACCGAATGCTGGTCCAGGTCGAACAGGACGGTGTCACCGACATTCACGCGGAAGTCCTCGGCCGAGCCAGGCTTGATCTGGGACGGCGTCGTCGTCGTCACCGGTGCTTTCGTTTCTTCCTTCGTGGAAGAGCACGCCGTCAGCAGAAGCGATCCCGCGAGCACCGCGAAACCCAAATTCATCGCACCACGAAACATCCCGCTACTCTCCCTCACCCAACACAGTCGCGCACGCCCCCGTGCGCGACCCACAAATTCTTATCGCGCATGCCTAGTCGCCGCCATGGCGAAGCGCAAGCACGCAGAGCGAGTTTTGCATAAAACCCAGTTAATGCACGTGACAATTGTCGCATTTTGTTTAGCGATTCAGCGGCGACCAGGCGGGATCCGACGCTTCGCCCGGCGTTATGACTTTGCGCAGATTCAGGCCCGTCAGGTCGACCGACCAGACCGACGAACTGCCCCCGCGACCAGCAGTTGAACGGGTGAAGAGAATCACGCGGCCGTTCGGCGACCACGTCGGACCTTCTTCGGAATAGCTGGACGTTAGGATTCGCTCGCGCTGACCGTCGGGCGCCATGACGCCGATCGAGAACGTTTGGCCCACTTGCTTCGTGAACGCGATCAGGTCGCCGCGCGGGCTCCAGACAGGCGTCGTGTAGCGGCCTTGGCCGAACGAGACGCGCTGTTGGCCCGAGCCGTCGGCGTTCATCACGTAGAGCTGGGGCGAGCCGCCGCGGTCGGAGTTGAAGACCAGGCGCGAACCGTCCGGCGAGAACGACGGCGAGGTGTCGATCCCCGGGTCGGTCGTCAAACGCTGCGGCCTGCGCGAGCGCAAGTCGACGACGTAGATGTCGACGTTGTTGTCGCGGGAATAACTGAAAATGACGCGGTTGCCGTCCGGGGCAAAGCGCGGGGCAAACGTCATCCCTGAGTATTGGCCGATGACCTCGCGCTGGCCGGTCTGCAGGTCGAACACGAAGACCGATGGGACCGCGCGCTCATACGACATGTAGGTGATTGCCTGCTTCGTCGGCGAGAAGCGCGGCGAGAGCACGATGAAGTCGCCGCCGGTCAGGAACGACGGGTTGGCGCCGTCTTGATCCATGATCGAGAGGCGGTAGCGGCGTTTAATCTTCGGACCGGATTCGGAGATGAAGACGATGCGCGTGTCGAAGTAACCCTTCTCGCCGGTCAGACGCTCATAAATCGCGTCGGCGACGAGGTGGCCCAAGCGGCGCCAGTTTTCCGGCGTCGTCTTGAACGACATGCCGACCATCTGCTGTTCGCCGAAAATGTCCCAGAGACGGAAGTCGACCTGCAACTGGCCGTCGGCAAGTTGGCGCGCCTGACCGGTCACAAGGCCTTGCGCGTTGATCGTGCGCCAATCGCCGAAGCGCGGGATCGAGGAGAAGTTCGTGATCTTTTCGATGTAGGCGCGCGGATCGAGCGGCGCGAACAAACCCGAGCGTTCGAGATCACCGCGGATGACGCCGGCGACCTGAGCCGCCGTTTGTTGATCGCGCGGGTTCGCACCGAGGAAGTCGGTGATCGCGATCGGGATCGGCTGGACGACGCCCTTGTTGAGGTCGACTTCGAGCGCCGCGTTGGCCGGCGCCGTGAACGCTGCGAGTGCCAGCGCGAGGCCTGCGAAAATGGTTCGTGAAATATTCTTCATATCGTCCTCGTCTCGTTCCTTCGTCGTCGGCTTCAGTAGCCGGCCATTTCGCGCGGATCGAATTTGATCACGATCTCGCTCCAAGAAGCGTATTTTTCCGGCGGCAATTCATAGGGACCGCATATATGCACTGCGCGCTTAGCCGAATCGACGGCCGCGCGGAAGTAGGGATCGCCCAGACCGCCTTGATCAAGCAGTTCCGGGGCTGACGCGACCGTACCATCTTCGTTCAAGAAAACGCGCACGCGGAAAACGAGTGCCGAAGGGTCCGGCGCGCCGACCGGAACATTCCAACATTTTGCGAGCTGGCTTCTGAGCGCGTCGATTTCGCTTGCGGTCATCGCGTTTTGCGCGCCGGCCGCTTTCAGAGAACGATCGGCCGAGGCCTTTGAGGGCGCGGCTTTCTTTTCCTTCGGCTGCTCGGCGCTGTCGAGGCTTTTTAGAATCTTGTCGACGTCGAATTCGTCCTTCGGCTTTTCCGGCTTCGGTTTCGCGCGCGGGCTCGACATCGCGTAACGCTGTGCCGGGGGCTCGGGCGGCTTCGGCTTCTCCGGTTCCTTCTTCTCCGGTTCGGGTTCGAGCGCCGGTGCGTCGTCGTCCTCCGGTGGCGGCGGCGGTGGCTCGGCGGCAGCAAACTCCGGCGCGGGCGGCGGCGGGATTTCGATCGGTACGGGCTGAGGCTCCGGCGGCTTCGGCTCTTCGGCTTGTTCTTGCGGGGCAATGT
>JBKJZU010000288.1:0-5734 GCA_046715015.1 Micropepsaceae bacterium | reverse complement strand
CGTGCCGATCGGGCTTGCCGCGCTTCATCAGTTTGGAGCCGTGGCGCTTTTGACGGCGGGCCTCGTGCACGCCTTTGCGTTGGCGATAGAGAGAAGCAAATGAAAAAGAAGGCGGCCGCGAAGTCTTACAGGCTTTACGCGACGAACGGATGCGGTTCCATGATCGTAGAGATCGCGTTTGGTATGGCGAAGGTGCCGTTCGAGATCGTCGATGTGCCGTGGGAAGATACGGGCTGGAAGAGCAAGGCGCTAAAGAAGCTCAATCCGCTTGGGCAGGTGCCGACCTTGGTGCTGCCGGACGGGCAGGTGATGACGGAAACTGCGGCCATCGTGCTGCATGTGGCCGACACGACGCCGGGGTTCGAGTTGGTGCCGCCGGCCGGTCATCCTTCGCGAGCAGCTTATCTGCGCTGGCAGATTTTCTTGGTGTCGGCGGTCTATCCGACATTCACCTACGGCGATGTGCCGGAACGATGGGTGGGCGAGACCCATGAGCACGGCGCTGGCAAGTTGCTGCGGCAGAGCACGCACGAGCACAGAAAGGTGCTTTGGCAGTTTGTCGAGAAGCACGTGGACGGCCCTTGGTTTTTGGGGGACACTTTCTCCGCGCTGGATGTTTATTTGTGGGCCATGACACTTTGGCGGCCCGGGCGTGATTGGTTCAAGGCGGAGTGTCCAAAGCTCCATAAGATCGCCATGCGGCTCGACGATCATCCCGTCGTTAGAAAAGTGGCGGCGCGGAACAAGCTCTAGGCGATCACACACGCGTGATAGTGCTTTGGTATCGCGGGCACGGACGCTAGAGTTCGCTCTCCAAAGAACAAGGAGTTTCCCATGCGCATTTTGACGTTGTCGTTCGCTGTCGCTGCCGTAGCGCTGGCCGGAGCGGCTTTCGCGGCGGACAATATTCCTTCCTATGTCGCGGCAGCGGTTGCCGATAAGGAGCGCCCGAAAGACGACACCGACCGCGACGCCGACCGGCACCCTGCCGAGATTATGACGCTCACCGGCGTGAAGCCCGGAGACCGGGTGGTCGATGTGGGTCCGGGGCGCACCGGTTACTACACGAAGATCATCAGCCGCATCGTGGGCGCTAGCGGTAAAGTCATCATGTTCAATCCGACATGGGTGGCGGAGAAATTTCCGGTCGCCAAAGAAGGTCCCGCGCTCCTCGCCAAGGCCGGCTACGCGAATGTCGAGGGTTCCATCCAGCCGATGGCGGAGATCAAGTTCGACGGACCGGTCGACGTGATCTTCATGAGCCAACTCTACCACGATCAGATTTGGCGGAAGATCGATGTCGCGAAGATGAACAAGGCAATCTTTGACGCGCTGAAGCCCGGCGGCGTCTTTTTCGTCATCGATCACGTCGGCCCCGGAGTTACAACGGTCGAACAGATCGACAAATCGCACCGCATCGAGCCTGCGCTGGTGAAGCAGCAAGTGCTTGCCGCCGGCTTCAAGCTCGAGGCCGAGAGCGACCTTCTGAAGAATCCTGCAGACACGCACGCGCTCAACGTGTTCGACCCGGCGATCCGCGGCAAGACGGACCAATTCGTGTTCAAGTTCACGAAGCCGAAATAGGCGAACCCACTTAAGGCTCGCCTGCCTTCTTTTGGCGCGCGAATTCGCGCACGAGGTATTCGACGAGTGCGCGTCGTTGCGGGTCGCGGATGCGTGTGAGCGCTTCCGCGAATGCCGCAACCTGCGGATCGCGCAGGATGTCCGCGTTTCGATCGCCCGTCGATACATCGCCGATGCGATAGGGACCGCGTGCGGATTTGCGATGACTAGTTGACATAGGCGGTTCTCGCCCCACCGCGTGCGTAGAGCGGTGCGGCTTGGCGATCGACATCGAACAAGATGTTTCCGCGGTTTGGACCGCGCGCGATGCGCAGTTGCTTGCGGTTCACCGGCAAACGCACGGCGACGCATACGCCCTCAGGGTATGGCGTGGGCAAACCCAGCGGCGTGACCTCCAGGCCCATGCCAAGGAAGCGCGTCACGAAGAACGTGTCGCAGACGATTGAGATTGCGTCCAACTCATAGGCCAAGCCGAGTTCGAACATCGCCGAAAAGACGTCGCCTGTGACGTGACGCCTGTTTACCTGGCTCGTGCCGCCTCGCGTCGAGAACAGCCTCGTGAGTTCCCAGACCCTGGGCGTTCGCGGCAACTCGCCCAAGGTCACGATGTGCGGGAAGACGTCCGACATGAGATGCGGCTTGTGGGTCGGGATGAGGCGCGCACCGCCCAGCACTTCCATCTTGTCTTCCCAGATGAGGTAGCTGGCGTCGGCGTTGTCGAATTGATCGAACTCTCGGCCATCGGGCCTGTCCAAAGCCTTCCAGCCGCGCCCCTTGACGTATTCTTCGTGCCGAACGCGGTACGTGTTCTCGAGCAGCTCTTGGTTTTTCGGCGTGCTGCGATTTGTTGCGTCGATCAGGTGGAGCATTTAGCCCTCCGTAAGTTGGTGGAGGGATGATGCCTACGGAGCCCGCGGCGCGGGGTGTCTGATCAGCTACTTGACTGTGGAGATCCGGCGCTAAACCGAGATGTCGCCGTGACGGATGGCGTTGACGACGGCTTGCATGCGCGTGCTGACGCCCATGCGCTTTTTCACGTTCTCGACGTGTTTGTGAATGGTGCTCGCGCTGATGCCGAGCACGCATCCCGCTTCCCAGTCGCTCTTTCCATCAGAGACCAACTGCAGAACTTGACGCTCTCGCTTGGTAAGTGGCGTCGGCGGCGCTTGCTTGAGCCGCAGATTTAGCGCGCTTGCGTGGGCATACATCGACGCGAGGTGAAGCTCCGCTCGCGCCTGAAAATCCCTACGCGGGTTCGAACCTGCCATCGTCATCGTGTGCACGCGACCACCGGTCAACAGGATCGGCACAACGAAGCCGTGGAGCATGTTCCATTCGGAAGCCTCGTCCACAATTTTCCAATCTTGCGGCTCGTACCGGCGGCGTTCGCACACCTCTTCCCATGTGAAGGGCTGAACTGTGCGGCAGAGCTCCAGCACCATCGGATCGCGAAAGGAGTACCTGCGCGACAAGTAGTGGTGACGCCATTCCGGCGCCCACGTGTCGAACAGGATCACGCCGCCGGTCTGGGTGTCCAGGCGCGGCGGGTCCGCGCACATGAAGGTGGAGTATCCGTAGCCGTCGATAAAGCGGCGGAACACCTCGGCAATCTTCAACGCGCTTGGCGCACGCTGCACGGCTTGCAGCGTGTCCAGAATTGCAGGTTCGAGTACCGTCGCCATTCCTTGCGTCCGTCGCGGGCCCTGAGCCCAAGGAATTCAATACTTTGCCGTGTCCTACGGCGGAAGCAAGGGGGCGGTGTTTGTCCTGGCGCAGCGTTGCTATTCCGCCAGTGCCTGGTCGAGGTCCGAGATGATGTCGGCGACGTCTTCCAGGCCTACGGAAAGCCTGACGACCTCGGGACCCGCGCCGGCGGCGGCCTTTTGCTCGTCCGTGAGCTGACGATGCGTCGTCGACGCCGGATGGATAATGAGCGAACGGGTGTCGCCGACGTTCGCCAGATGGGAGAACAGGCGGACGTTGTTGACCAGGTTAACGCCCGCGTCATAGCCGCCGCGAACGCCGAACGTGAACACCGCGCCGGCCCCTTTGGGGCAATAGGTTTGAGCAAGGCCGTAGCAAGGGTCGTTCGGGAGGTTCGCGTAGTTCACCCAGGAGGCACGCGGATGCCTGCTCAAATGTTGTGCGACCGTGCGGGCGTTTTCGCAGTGGCGCTGCATGCGCAGTGGCAGCGTTTCGAGTCCGTTCAGGATTAGGAACGCGTTGAACGGCGAGATTGCGGGGCCGAGGTCGCGCAAGCCCAGCACGCGGCACGCCGTTGCGAAGGCGACGTCACCGAACGCTTCGTGCAGTCTGATGCCCTGATATGATGCACAAGGTTCCGACAGTACCGGGAATTTCTTCGTGCGCGACCAGTCGAACGAACCTGCGTCGACGATGACGCCGCCGATCGCCGTGCCATGGCCGCCCAAAAATTTCGTCAACGAATGCACGACGATGTCGGCGCCCCATTCGATTGGACGGATCAGGTAGGGCGTCGCCAATGTGTTGTCGACGATGAAGGGCAGGCCGGCCTCTTTCGCGACGGCGCCGATCGCTTCGATGTCGGTGATCACGCCGCCGGGGTTTGCGATGCTCTCGATGAAGATTGCCTTTGTCTTTGCGGTCAGCTGACGCCGAAAGCTGTCGGGGTCGCGGGCGTCCGCCCACTTCACGTGCCAGCCGAAGCTCTTGAATGCCTGGCCGAACTGGTTCACGGACCCGCCGTAGAGTTGGCGGGCCGCGATGAACTCGTCGCCGGGCTGCATCAATGCTTGGAACACGAGCAGTTGCGCGGCGTGACCCGACGCTGTCGCGAGCGCGGCTGTGCCACCCTCAAGAGCTGCAACGCGTTCTTCGAGGACGGCCTGGGTCGGGTTGCCGATGCGGGTGTAGATGTTGCCCGCCTGCTGAAGGCCGAACAGCGAAGCCGCGTGGTCCACGTCGTCGAAGACGTAGGATGTCGTTTGATAGATCGGCGTCGCGCGCGCGCCGGTCGTGGGATCGGGGGTTGCGCCAGCGTGGATCGAGAGCGTGTTGAAGCCGTAGTCGGCGAGCTTCGAGTGCATGTTCATAGGCCAGACCCTTTCGTCGGGCGCGCTGCTCGATGCGGCCCCCAAACGTGTTCCGCCATTGTCGGTGATTCGCGCCCGTCTACCGAAGGGTGAAATCACCCCAGAAGTCGCGGGATTTCGATCTTCGGGCAGCGGTCCATGACGACCGTGACGCCCGCGGCGGCCGCGCGTTCAGCGGCCGGTTCGTTAACGACCCCGAGCTGCATCCACACGACTTTCGCGCCAATCACCACCGCTTCGTCGCAGACGCTGCCTGCTGCCTCCGAGTTGCGGAAGACGTCGACCATGTCGACGTTCTCCGGGATCGACTTCAGATCAGCGTAGACTTTTTCCCCAGCCAAGGTTTGTCCGGCGAGCCCCGGGTTCACCGGTATGCAGCGGTAACCCTTTCGTTGCAGATATCGCATGACGTCATGGCTGTCGCGCGCGGGGTTCGCGGAGGCACCAACGACGGCGATCGTTTTGACCGTGGTCAGGATGCGCTTGAGCAGTTCGTCGGGGTAGTGGGGCATCGCTACTTGTAACGGCATCGGACGAGATCAGGTAGCGGGCAGAGGAGGAGGCGAGCGTCTGATCGAGAGTTCCTCCGCCAGTGTCTTGCCCCTCCATACGCGCAATCACCTCGAGCTTCAGGGGCCACAGCGCAAGCGGTAACTCGAAGATGATTTCGTGCGCCGGTTGTTTGCAAGCGACGCGATTCGTGCGATGCCGCATTGCCGCGTGCGCGGGAATCGCCGGCAGCTTACAGTGTACCAATCGGGAGGCGGTGGAATGGGTGTGGTCGACTTCTTAAAGGCGGCGGTTACGGCGATTGGAATTCTCGTCGTCAACGTTGCGATCAGCTTTGGCGCCGTCGCGACCTATTCGGTGTTCATCGATCCCGGGCACAAGGCCGCTTACTACGAGGCGGCGGCACAGTGGATCGCGCCGTTGTCCAGTATCGCGTTCGGTTGGATCCTGTTTTTTCTGGCGATGCTGGTGATGTCCAACAAGCCCGGCCGCAATGCGCTGTTGTTCGCGCTGACTGCGTTCGCGTTCTACGCGGCGATCGACCTGAGCTTGATCGGTGCGATGGG
>JBKJZU010000287.1:0-19386 GCA_046715015.1 Micropepsaceae bacterium | reverse complement strand
ATTCGGTCTTGCTCGAAGAAGATGCCGCCGCCGCGAAGAATTTGATGCGCGGGTGCGCGTCCGACCCGTCGCTCTACTTCGAGTCGCCGAGTGCGGGCGAGTTGAAGGCCGTGTTCCAATCGATCGCGCAAGACCTGTCGAACCTGCGCCTCAGCCGTTAAGGCGATGCTCTGACACAACGAAGAAGGCCCGGCAGTTTCCTGCCGGACCTTTCCATTGGGGATGCGAGAGATGCGTCTAGTGACGGTCCGTGGAGAGGTCTGCCGACTTGCGGCTGACGTCGATCTTCTTGTCGGAGTCGTCGTACATCGGGATCATTTCCTTGTCGCCTTGCGTGACGGTGCGTTCGCAACGCGGCGAGCAGGCGAGATTGCGTTGGCCCATCGGGCCGCGATAGACGGTGACTTGCGCGTAGTTCGGCGTGCCGACGGTCACGTTGGTGTTGAAGACTTCCACACCCTCGGCGTCAACAGCGACGATGTTCGTGTTGCCGAACATCCGGCCCTGCACGTAGACGGTTCTGTCGTTCACAAGAAGCGCGTCCGCGATCAGCGGGTTGCCGACCAGGACGGTCTTGGCCGGCCGGTCGAGTTTGACGGCTGTCGTTTTTTCGTAATCGACGCGCATGTTGCCGGGAAGCGAGGCTTGCTGCTCATCGGCGAAAGCCGTCGAGGCCAAAGTGGCGGTCGCAGCGGCAAGAAGGGCTGCACGAAATGCGGACATAGGTATGCTCCAGTGCGGTTCGATCGTCGCACGGCAGACTGGCGTAAAGCCATTAAGGATGTCTGAACCCTTCTGAGGGCGAAGTTCCAGCGATTCGAGCGCGCCCGTGCTTCTTGTTGAGTCGCGTGCGTTTCGCCGTCGTTCAAGTTCTTCGATTTCGCGCTACCAACTATTAAGCACGGAAGCGTTTTTCATCGAATTCGACTTGTGTTTCGGCTCAGATTTCTTCGAAAGCAGGTTTTTATTAAGCAGCGCCTCCTAATCTCCGGCCTGCCTACGCAAGCGGAACAAAGAGTCCGCGTGGGTAGGAGGTGTAGTGGTGTTTGAAGGAGGCCTCAAATGAGCCGCTTTATGACTCGTTTTCTGAAAGACGAAGCCGGCGCAACGGCGATCGAATACGGTTTGATTGCCGCGTTGATCGCGGTTGTGATCATCGGCGCGGTGACTTCGGCCGGTACGGCGATTAACGGCACGTTCACGACGGTCGCTGGCGCCCTCTAATAGGGGTACCGGCCTGGCTGGGGCGCGTTCGCGCGGGTCAGCCTGGTCTTGGAGAGTCGAGCGCCAGTCTCGCGCGTTGTGCGGGGCTGGCGTTTTTCTTGCGGCGGTCCAGTTGCTTAACATCACGGTAATTTCGCACGCCTAGTCTCCGGCTGGTCACCAAACCGGTCGAGGGCGTTACAACATGTTCGAGTCGATGCTGCTGATCGCTGTCGGCATGGCGATCATCGCGGGCGCGGTCTACGACGCGACGACGCTCACCATCCCGAACTGGATCTCCCTGGTCTTACTCGCGCTCTTTCCAGTTCTTGCGATTAGCGCGGGATTGAGTTGGGCGGAAGCCGGCATTCACGTGGCCGTCGGTCTTGCGGCGCTCATCGCCGGCATTGCCCTTTTTGCAGGCGGCTTCATCGGCGGCGGCGACGCAAAACTCTTTGCGGCCGTGTCGCTCTATATCGGTGCAACCTGGTTCGGAATGTATGTCTTCGCCGTTGCGCTCGCAGGCGGATTGCTCGCTTGCGTCCTGATGGCGATTCGCTGGCTTGCTGCGTATGGCGCCGGCGCTTACCTCAGCTGGCTCCAACATCTGGCGAAACGCGACGTCGGCATTCCTTACGGCGTTGCGATTGCAGCCGGCGCTCTCGTGGTGTTGCCCGGCACGCATTTGTTTATTGCGGCAGGACAGTGATCTCGCGAATGACAATTCGATCACGATCACCCGCAAAGCTCACGGCCGTTAAATCCTCGCTTACCATATTAACCTTAGCTTGATGCTTCAGGGATAGGAACGTCAGCGGGACGGCGAAAAGCAGCGCCGCTGCAGGAGAACGACAAATGGACATGACGCGTATCCTCATACTTGTGGGGGCACTCGGTGCGGCAGGTGTGGCGGCCTTTCTCGCGCGCGGGATGATGGGCGGCCAGAACGAAGCGGCGGCTGCGCAGACCATGGCGCTCACGGAAATCATGGTCGCGTCGCACGCCATCGAAGCCGGCGCGAAGATCGTTCCGGGCGATCTCAAGTGGCAGGGCTGGCCGAAGACGGCCATGGACGCGAGCTTCATTAGTAAGGAAGCGCAGCCGCAAGCGGTCGAAGACGCAGCCGAGGGATCGGTCGCGCGCATGCCGCTGGTCGCCGGCGAGCCGGTCACGGCGGCTAAGGTGATCAAGGCCGACGGCGCGGGTTTCCTTGCGGCGGTTTTGACGCCGGGCAAGCGGGCCATCGGCGTGAAGCTCTCCGTCGAACGCGGCGCGGGCGGTTTCATTCTGCCCAACGACCGGGTCGACGTGATCATGACGCGCAAGCTCGGCACCGACGCAGCGGGCATCCCGGCCTATCGTGCGAACACGATCCTGCGCGACGTCCGCGTCCTTGCGATCGACCAAACCTCGCAAGAGGAAGGCGACTCCAAGTCGATCGTCGGAAAGTCGGCCACACTCGAAATGTCCGCGCAGCAGGCGGAGATCGTGGCGCTCGCGGAAGCGATGGGGGATCTGTCGCTTTCGTTGCGGTCGCTCACAAGTTCGGATCAGCCGAGCGACGATGAGGTGATCAAGGGCTTTGGCGACGACGACAACTCGCAGATTTCCGTTTTGCGCTTCGGCATTCCGAGCCAGACCGCGCCGACATCTCAGGAATAATGGGTGATATTATGAAAATTGCTCGACTCTTCGCGATCGGCGTACTTGCTGCCGCAGCCTGTCTACCCGCCGCGGCAGACGGCGTCAGCGGTAAAGCGGCTGCAAGGCCGCGGCCGGAGCCGGCGCAAACGCTGCGCATCCGCGCAGGCGGCAGCGGTCCGCATTCGCAGCACATCAATTTGGGCATCAACAAGGCAATCATCATCGAGTTGCCGGAGGATGCGCGCGACGTGTTGGTTTCGAATCCGGATGTGGTCGACGCGGTCGTGCGTACGCCGCGGCAGGTCTACATCGTCGGTATGAAGGCAGGTCCTTCCAACGCGTTCTTCTTTACGGCGAGCGGCAAGCAGCTGCTCAACCTCGAGATTCACGTCCAGCGCGATACTGTCGAGCTCAAGCGGCTGATCGAGCGCAATATCAAAGGCGCTGACGTGACCGTCGAAACCATCAACGACAGCGTCGTGTTGAACGGCAGCGTCAAGAATGCGGCCGACGCGGCTGCCGCGCGCGAAATCGCGATGCGCTACGTGACCGATCCGGACGAGCCGATAAAGCGCGAGTCCGTCGTCAATCGCGTCGGCATCCGGGGCGGCGACCAGGTGATGGTTCGCGTTCGCGTTGCCGAGATGCAGCGGACGCTGGCCAAGCAGCTTGGCGTCGACTTCAACGCCCTGTTCTCAATCGGAGGCAACATCCCGGTCGGTATCACCAGCTCGAATCCGTTTTCGCTGCTCGGGCAGGCGCTTTCGGCGTCGCAGGGCCTCGGCGTCGGCAACATCCTGGGCGGCAACAGCGTCGAAGGCACGTTGCGCGCATTCGAGCGCTCGGGCCTCGTGCGCACGTTGGCTGAGCCGAACTTGACGGCCGTGTCCGGCGAGCCCGCGAAGTTCCTGGCCGGCGGCGAGTTTCCGGTGCCGGTCGCCCGCGACCGGGACGGCAACGTGCAAATCGAGTTCAAACCGTTCGGTGTCGGTCTGGGCTTCACGCCGGTCGTGCTCTCGGAAGGCCGCATCAGCCTGAAGATCTCGACCGAGGTTTCCGAGATTACGGGCGAGAACGCTTTCGTTTCGCAAGGTGGTCTTAGCGTCGATTCGGACGGCAATCTGATTTCGATCGCCGGCGTCACGATCCCGGGCATTCGCGTTCGGCGTGCGGAAACGACAGTGGAACTGCCTTCGGGCGGCAGCATGATCATGGCCGGCCTGTTGCAGCAGACGATGAAGCAGAACATCGACGGCATTCCGGGCCTGAAGAACCTGCCGATCCTAGGCGCGCTGTTCCAAAGCCGGGACTTCCAGTCGGGCGAAACCGAACTCGTCATCATCGTGACGCCGTATTTGGTCGAAGCGACGGCGCCGCAGAATTTGGCGCTGCCGACGGACGGCTTTGTTCCGGCCAGCGACGCGGAAGCGGTGTTGCTGTCGCGTCTGAACGCCGTGTACGGCCAAAAAGGTAAGAAACCGCAAGGCGCCTTGAAGGGACCAATCGGTTTCACCGTTCGCTAACAATGTACGAAATCCACGCAAGACTTTGGCAATCGCTGAAAGATTAGGATAACCGCCATGACCCGTGTTTCTTCCATTCTCGCATTGGCGTTGACCGGCATTGCCGCGACCGCATGCACGTCCCCGCCGCTGAGCAACGACGGGCGGCACCTCTATAACGTCGAAGAGAAACATCCCATCGTTGTCGAACCGCAGGTCGTGACTCTGGCGGTGCAAACGGACAACGATCTTGCAAGTCTGGCGCGCGGCGAGGATCAGCGCGTTGCCGCCTTCGCCCAACGTTGGAAGGCGCGGGGCCAGGGTCTGTTGAACGTCGCAACGGCGGGAGACGGCTCGAACCATGCGGCCGTCGCTCAACTCAAGAAGGTGCTTGCGGCGAACGGCGTCGACAAAAAATCGGTGCAGTTCACGTCGTACTCGCCCGCCGACGGCGAGGCGCATTCGCCCATTACCTTGAGCTTCGTTGCCTATGCCGCGACCACTTCCGAGTGCGGTCAGGACTGGTCGACCAACCTTGCGTTCGAACCGCGCAATGTTCCGTGGCCGGAATTCGGATGCTCGACGCAGCAGAACGTCGCCGCGATCGTCGCCGATCCGCACGACTTGATCGAGCCAGCCACAAGCGGTTCGGCGGACGCGCAACGCCGGTCCGTCGTCATCACGGAGAAATACCAGAACGGGCTAAGGACGCACACGGAAGCTGCGACGAACGGCCAGGACAGCGGCCAATCGAGCAAGGTTTCGAACGAATAATGCCGAAAAGAATCTGAGGAGCAGATCTCTTATGAATAGGACCCTAGAACCGGAAAAGACCAACGAAGCGCCGTTCGGCGCCGAGGTGCAAGACCGTCCGGTTCCGCGTATCTCGATCCATGCGTTCTGCGAGTCGCCCGACACAGGTTCGGTGATCCAGCGCGCGGGGCAGGATCGCCGCTTGGCCAAGGCTCATCTGACGGTGCATATGGGCGGCGTCTTTGGCGCGGCCGAGTACTTTCAAGACTCGTCGACGCCCAACGTCATCATGGTCGAGACGCGCGTCACGGGCCCCGCCATTCTGGCCGAGCTTGAGAAGCTGGCGCATGTTTGCGATCCGGGCACGAAGGTCATCGTCATCGGCTCCTCGAACGACATCACGCTTTACCGCGAGATGATTCGCCAAGGGGTGAGCGAGTACATCGTGGCTCCGCTCAATCCGCTGCAGGTGATCGAGGCGATTGCCGCGCTGTACCACAGTCCGGCAACGGCCCCGATCGGAAAGGTGTTTGCCTTTATCGGTGCGCGTGGCGGCGTCGGCTCGTCCACGGTGGCGCACAACACCGCTTGGTCGATCGCCGAAGATCTCCAAATCGCGACGACGATCGTCGATCTCGACGTACCATTCGGTACCGCCGGCCTCGACTTCAACCAAGATGCTGGGACCGGCATCGCCGAAGCCCTGGCGAGCCCCGAGCGCTTGGACGACGTGCTGTTGGACCGCCTGCTGATCAAGCACACGAGCAGATTGAATCTGTTCGTTGCGCCGGCGCAACTCGATCGCGAGACGCTCTATCCGCCGGAGTCCATTGAAATGGTGCTCGATGTCGTGCGGCAGGCATCGCCCTGCGTCGTCGTCGATCTGCCGCACGTTTGGGCGCCCTGGGTCAAACAGGTTCTGACGTCCGCGGACGAGATCATCGTGGTGGCGACGCCCGATCTGGCGAGCTTGCGCAATGGCAAGAATATCTACGACATCATCAATAGCGCGCGTCCGAACGACAAGCCGATCAAGATCGTCCTCAATCAAGTCGGCATTCCGCGCCGCCCGGAGATACCGGTTAAAGATTTCGCCGAGGCGATGTCGGCTGAACCATCGCTCGTCCTGCCGTTCGATCCGCAAACGTTCGCGACGGCCAGCAACAACGGCCAGATGGTCGGCGAACTGAGCCCTCAGTCGCGCGTCGCCCAGAGCTTCCGCGACTTGGCGCAGCAGTTGACGGGCCGCGAGCCGAGAGTCGAAGCGAAGCCTTCGAACAAGCTCAGTTTCGATTTCCTGCGTCGTAAAAAGGCTTGATGAGCTATGTTTGGTAAGCGTCCCGGAGGCGGAGCAGAAACGGCGACCAAGCCGAAGACGGTTTCGCCGCCGCCGGCTGCGGCGAAAACGGCTGCGCCGCCGCCGCCCACGGCGGCCAAACCCGCGGGCCGCGCCGATCTGCCGGCGCCGCCGCCGATCACAGTCGATTCCCGATCGGATCAGTACTACGAGATCAAGACGACGATCTTCAACGCGCTGATCGATACGATCGACCTTGCGCAGTTGGCGCAGCTCGACGCGGCATCGGCCCGCGAAGAAATTCGCGATATCGTCAACGAAATCATCGCGATCAAAGCGGTGGTGATGTCGATCGCCGAGCAGGAACAGCTGCTCACCGACATCTGTAACGACGTTCTGGGCTACGGTCCGCTCGAGCCGCTACTCGCGCGCGACGACATCGCCGATATCATGGTGAACGGCGCGGAGCGCGTCTTCATCGAAGTCGGCGGCAAGGTGCAGCTGACGAACATCCGCTTCCGCGACAACGCGCAGCTGATGAACATCTGCCAACGTATCGTGAGCCAGATCGGCCGCCGCGTCGACGAATCGTCGCCGATATGCGACGCGCGTTTGCCGGACGGTTCTCGCGTGAACGTCATCGCGCCGCCGCTTGCGATCGACGGTCCAACGCTCACCATTCGTAAGTTCAAGAAAGACAAGCTGAAGATGGCGGACTTGATCCGCTTCGGCTCGATCTCGCCGGAGGGCGGCAAGGTCTTGGACGTCATCGGCAACTGCCGTTGTAACGTGCTGATCTCGGGCGGTACAGGTTCCGGCAAGACGACGCTGCTCAACATGATGACCGCGTTCATCGACCTGGACGAGCGCGTCATCACTTGCGAAGACGCCGCCGAACTTCAGCTGCAGCAGCCGCACGTGGTTCGCCTGGAAACGCGCCCGCCGAACCTTGAAGGGACCGGCGAAATCACGATGCGCGATCTGGTCAAGAACTGTCTGCGTATGCGTCCGGAACGGATCATCGTGGGCGAGGTTCGCGGACCCGAAGCGTTCGACTTGCTGCAAGCCATGAACACGGGCCACGACGGTTCTATGGGCACGCTGCACGCCAACACACCGCGCGAAGCCCTGCAACGTATCGAATCGATGATCACCATGGGCGGTTACAATCTGCCGTCCAAGACCATCCGCGAGATGGTCGTCGGCGCGATCGACGTCATCGTGCAGGCCGCGCGTCTTCGCGACGGTTCGCGCCGGATCACCCACATCACGGAAGTTATCGGCCTCGAAGGCGACGTCATCATCACGCAGGATCTCTTTCTCTACGAGATACTGGGTGAAGACGAACATGGTCGCGTCAAGGGCCGGCACGCATCAACAGGCATTTCGCGGCCCGCATTTTGGGAGCGAGCGCGCTACTTCAATCGGGAGCAAGAGCTTCTCGAGGCGCTCGAGGCGGCCGCCGCCAAATAGGGAGATGGAGCGAACAAGCTCCAACAGGCCGCAATGGATCAAGGCACGATGGTAATCGCCGCGATTGCGCTTATGGCAGCTCTTGCCGTGGGCGGAGCCGCGTTTGCATTCTTAGGGGCAGGCGGAAACGCTAAGGCGAACAAGCGTCTCGCGGCGGCGACCCGCGGGACGGGGCGGGCGGCAGCATCGATAAAAAATGCCGATACCGCCGGCGAATCCACTGCGAAGCGGCGCAAGCAGGTGCAAGAAACGCTCAAAGAGATCGAGCGCAAGCAGGAGCAGACGAAGGCACGTCCGACGCTAGGAGCGATGTTGGAGCAGGCGGACTGGGATATCGACGTCCGCAAGTTCTACATCATCACGGCAGGTCTGGCCGTGTTCGCGCTCGTCGCGTTTTATGTGCTTGGCTATGCGTGGTACGTGGCCATCGGTGCGGGGTTTGTCGTCGGGTTTGGTTTGCCGCGGTGGTACCTTGGCTTCACGATCGGCCGGCGCAAGAAGGCGTTCACCAAAGAATTCGCGAATGCCATCGACGTCATCGTGCGCGGCGTCAAGGCAGGCCTTCCGTTGAACGAATGTCTGAAGATCATTTCGGTCGAATCTGCCGAGCCGGTGGCACCGGAGTTCCGCCAGATCGTCGAAGGTTTGAAGGTCGGCGTCACGCTCGAAGATGGTTTGAGGCGGATGTACGAGCGTATGCCGGTCGCGGAAGTAAACTTCTTCCAGATTGTGCTCACCATTCAGCAGAAGACAGGCGGCAACTTGTCGGAGGCGCTTGGGAACTTGTCTGCGGTGCTGCGCGACCGTAAGCGCTTACAGGGCAAGATTCAGGCGCTGTCGTCGGAAGCGAAGGCGTCGGCCGGCATCATCGGCTCGCTGCCGATCGTGGTCATGGGCCTCGTCTACGCGACGACGCCCGAGTACATCGCGCTGTTGTTTACGGAGCGCTTCGGCAACTTCCTGCTGTTGTGCTGCGCCACCTGGATGTCGATCGGCATCTTCGTGATGAAGAAGATGATTTCGTTCAAGTACTGAGCACGGAGAGCGGCACCATGATGCAATTTATCGACCTGCTCTTCGACAAGCAGTTTGCCGTGACGGCACTCATCGCGATCGCGACGTTTGCGACGATCTTGACGCTGGCCTATCCGCTTCTTGCGGGGGACAAGCTCGGCTCGCGACTGAAGGCCGTGGCGATGCGGCGTGAAGAGCTCAGGCGCATGCAGCGCGAAGCGCTGGCCAAGAAGGGGCAGTTGCGTAACAATCCCGTCGGCTTCATGAAGCAGACGGTCGAGAAGCTCAATCTGCGGAAGATTCTTGAATCGTCGAATACGAAGGAGAAGTTGTCGCGCGCCGGCTATCGCGGTCAGGCGGCAATCTATGCCTTCATGTTCTTCCGTTTCGTTATGCCGTTTCTCGTGTTTTTTTCGGTGATCGTCTATTTGTTCTTGATGTCGGCGTACAACCTGCCGCCGTTCGGCAAAATCGCGATCGCGTTCGGCGGCGCGTTTGCGGGCTTCTATCTGCCCGACCTCTACGTGCAGAATATCATCGACAAACGCATGAGTTCGATCATGAAAGCGTTTCCCGACGCGCTCGACTTGATGCTGATTTGTGTCGAGTCCGGCATGTCGGTGGAGTCGTCGTTCAACAAAGTCGCGTCCGAGATCGGCAGCGCATCGGTGGAATTGGCGGAAGAGTTCGCGTTGACGACGGCCGAACTGTCGTACCTGCCGGACCGCCGCCTGGCCTATGAGAACCTTGGCAAGCGTTGCTCGCATCCGGGCGTGCGCGCGGTCTGTACGTCGCTTATTCAGGCGGAACGTTACGGCACGCCGCTGGGTACGGCACTGCGCGTCATGGCGCTCGAAAACCGCGAAATGCGCATGCTGGAGGCCGAGAAGAAGGCGGCTTCGCTGCCTGCCAAGTTGACGGTTCCGATGATCGTCTTCTTCCTGCCCGCGCTGTTCGTCGTCATTTTGGGCCCGGCGTCGATCAAGATCATGAATCTCTAAGCCGCAACGTCCGGCCAAAGAAAAAGGCCGCGTCCCGGTTGGGGACGCGGCCTTTCTTTTTGTTTCGATCGAGGGTTAGTCGGCGGCTTTGGCGATCGAGATCGGCGTCTCGAAGGACTTGCGCAGAATCGAGCTTTGCTTTTGCGTTGCCGGCTTTGCGGCTTCGGTCTTTTGTGCTTTCGGCGTGATCGGCGTCGGCAACTCCGCGTCGTCGGCGATCGGCGCCATCTGGTAGCGTGCTTGCACGGGAACCGGCGCGACGGTGACTATCGGTGCGGTTTCCGAGATCGTCGGTTCCGCCACGGCTTCCGTCGCCACCACCGTCACGTCTTCAGTGGTGGCTATTTCCGCCTTGTCGGCGGTTGGGGCGGCAATCTCTGACTTCGTTACTTCGGACTGCAGTTGCGGCAGTGTCGGCTCGGGAAGGACGGAAACTTTCGCGTTGTCGACGTCCAACTGACGCAGCACCGTCAGGTTGTTCGTCGCCTGCGCGGCCGGCAGGTCTTCGCTCGCGAGCTGGGCCGCTTCGGTCGCGTTGCCTTTCAAGCTTGCGACCATTGACAGGTTTTGGCGCATCTGCGGCGTCGCATCGGGGCGTGAGACCAACCGGCGAAGGATCGTCTCGGCCCGATCGACGTTGCCGGTGAGAATGAACGACATCGCCATATTGCTCTCGACTGTCGCATTGCCCGGCGACAGTTTCAGCGCGGTTTCGTAGTTCTGCCGGGCGGCGTCATGGCTGCCGTTTTGATCCAAGGCGACCCCGTAGGCCGAAAACGTGGTCCAATCCGAGCTGTCCATCTGGGTCGCACGCGCGAGGAAGGGGATCGCGTCTTTCGTCCGGCCGACGGCGGTCAGCGACTTGCCGTATTCGGACGAAATCTTCGGATCGTCGGGCGCCTTCATGACGATTTCGCGCAGCACTGCGACAGCTTGGCGTGCTCCACCCATCAGGCGCAGGTTGCGAGCGAACCTCAGGGCGGCGGTCATATCGCCGCGGTTGGCTTCGTATTTGGCGCCCCAATACGCGGCCGCAGCCGCGTAATCTTGATTGTCGGGCTCAGCCTTTTCGAAGGCCGCGGCTGCCGCGGCGCTCGCCGACGGTGGGGCGGAGCTAAACATTCCGGCGCCGCTGCACCCGGATAAGAAAGCGGCCGCACCGGCGGCCAGCGCGATCCTGCTCGCAGAGCGGAGCAGTGCGCGGTTCAGTCGTAGACCCATCGTGAAAACCCCTCGCAAAGGTCGAGACGCCCGCGAATACGCATGCGGGCCGCCTAGGTTGAAAACGTCCTAATTTCGCTCCAAAGCGGATAACAAAGGTTTAAGCATAATCGCGAGTTAACGCGGCTTCCCCGCTTTGGATCGCGGGCGTATAAGACCCGCCTTGGAGGATGGCTTCCGTGAAGCGAAAAACGCGTCAGCTGAGAAATACGCTGATCGCGATCGCGGCTGTCCTGATAGCGGTTCCCCTCAACGCACAAGTGGCGCCTCCGGAAGCGCAACGCATCTCGCTGCAGATCGCGACCGGACCGGCGGCGGGCTCGTATCTGCGCGTCGGCGAGACGCTCGCCAAGGTCATCAGTCATCCGCCCGGGCTCGCGCGCTGCGATGTGCCGGGCGTCTGCGGTCCGGCAGGTCTTATCGCCACGTTGCGGTCCTCAAGTGGATCGGTCGCCAACGCGATTGCCGTTAATTCGGGCCGGGTTCGATCAGCACTCGTTCAAGGCGATGTCGCGGCGGCGGCATTTCAAGGCCTTGGGCCTTTCAAGCTAACGGGCCCTCTCACGGAAATGCGCGCGATCGCTCGGCTGCATGAAGAGACGATCCACCTGGTGGTCGCCTCGCGCTCGCGCATTCGCAAACTCGGGGATCTTGTCGGCAAGCGCGTTGCGATCGACGGAGCGCGGTCTGCGATCAACCACACAGCCCGCCTCTTGCTCGCGGCGGCAAAAGTGAATCCGGCACGGATCAAGCTTTCGCTCGATACGCCCGAACGTGCGGCGGAGGCGTTGCGGACTGGCAAGCTCGATGCGTTCTTTGCCGTCGGCGTAGCGCCGATCGCAGTGGTTGACGGACTCGTGCGGCGCGGACAAGCCCGGGTCGTGGCGCTCGATGCGCGCGCGATCTCCACGCTGTCCCGTGCAAATCCGATGTTCAGCAAATACACCCTGCCGAGCGACAGTTACCGGTCGTCGAAAGCGGTCGCAACGTTGAACGTCGCGGCGGTGTGGGTGGTTCAGAAGTCGCTGCCAGACAATACCGTGCGCGCGATCCTGCGGTCGCTCTGGAACCCTGCGAACCGTGGCGATCTGCGCCGGCTGGGGAAAATCGCCGAGACGATCGACGCGGCGAAGGCTGCCGAAAATCTACCGCTGCCGCTGCATCCAGGCGCCGAACGTTTCTATTCGGAAGCTGGGCGATAGGACGGAGGCGAACGTTCTGCGCCAACCTGTCGGCACCTACTTGACGATGCTCGTGCTCGGCTTCGCGCCGCTGGCGCTGGTCTTGCAGTACTACAATGTGCTCTCGAATCGAACGACCATTCGCTGGGACGTTTTCGGGAACACGACGATCATCGGTACGCGGCCGGCTACCATTTTTACCGTCGCGGTTGCCGGCGCCGCGATTGCGGTGTTCGGGGTACTGATTGCCGTTTGGCAGCAGAAGGCGCTCTCCGCGTTCGGGCTCAAGCGCGCATATCTGGCGCTTAATCTCGCGCAGTTGGTCGTGATCGCTTTGACCTGCTGCATGATCGTCAGCGATGCGCTCGGCTTTCATTTCACGATCAAACCAATGATTCCGCCAGCGATGTCGGTGCTATTGTTCGCAGCCGGCGTGCTCTGCTGGCGGGTCGATGGAAAAGGTCAAGGCGCGTTGCGCTGGCTTGCCGGGGCGATGGCGGCAGGCGGCCTTGCCCTACTTGCGTTTGCCGCGATTGCGATGAATGCAGCCGTTGGGTATTACGCATCGGCGTTCGCGCTTCTTGCCATGGCCGCGATCGCGCTTCCTGAACGTACGAAGTAGAGGTTTCATATGAGCATCGCCGAACTGTTTTCGTCCGCGAAGACCGGTCTGCCGCTGCATGCGGTGACGCCAGCAACGTTGGAGCGCGCGCTCGCGGGGCCGCTTGAGGCGCACGCAAAGTGGATCAAAGCCGCCGGCTTCGCTGCCGGCGCCGGCAAGGTCTTGTTGCTACCCGCCGCCGACGGAAGTGTCGCCGGTGCTGTGTTCGGTCTCGGTCAGAACGAAGATCCGTTTGCCTGCGCGGCACTGACGGGCGCGCTGCCGGCCGGTGTGTACGCGTTTGGCGTCAAGCCGCCTGCGTGTGACGGGAACCGGCTTGCGCTTTCGTGGGCGATCGGCGCTTACGCGTTCTCGCGCTTCAAATCGAAAGACAAGCCGAAGGCTTTGCCCCAGCTTGTTTGGCCCGATGATGCCGACCATGCGCATGTACTGCGCATTGCGCATGGCCTCTTTATGGCGCGCGATCTCGTCAACACGCCTGCGGGCGACTTGGGCCCGGCTGAGCTTGCTCAAGCCGCCGAGCGCGTGGCCAACCAGCATGGTGCGTCGTTCTCCGTCATCGAAGGGCGCGAATTGATTGCGCAGAATTACCCGATGATTTGGGGCGTCGGTGCCGGGTCGTCGCGTGCGCCAAGGCTTGTCGACTTTCGGTGGGGCGATGCGAAACATCCACGCGTCACGCTTGTGGGCAAAGGTGTTTGCTTCGATTCCGGCGGTCTCGACATCAAGCCTGCTGCCGGCATGCTGACGATGAAAAAGGACATGGGCGGGGCCGCAGCCGTTCTGGCGGTTGCGCACATGGTGATGGACGCGAAGCTTCCGGTTGCGCTGCGTGTTCTGATCCCAGCGGTCGAGAACAGCATTTCGGGCGATGCGTACCGTCCTGGCGACGTGCTGAAAAGCCGGAAGGGACTGACGGTCGAGGTCGGGAACACGGATGCTGAAGGGCGCTTGGTGCTCGCCGATGCTCTTGCGGAAGCCGACCGTGAGGCGCCGGAGCTTCTTATCTGCGTGGCGACATTGACCGGAGCCGCGCGGATCGCCACTGGGTTCGATCTGCCGCCCTTCTTCACGAAGGATGACGTACTCGCAGCGGATTTGGCGGCGGCTTCGGAACGGGAGGCGGATGCTATGTGGCGGTTACCATTGTGGGCCGGCTATCGCGATCTGATCGACAGCAAGGTCGCCGATCTCACGAACAATCCCGGAAGTCCGAACGCGGGTGCGATCACGGCGGCGTTGTTCCTTTCGTGCTTTGTCGAGAAGGCGGCGTCGTTCGCGCACTTCGATATCGCGGCTTGGAACGAGCGGGCGAGACCTGGGCGGCCCATCGGCGGCGAAGCGCAGGCGGTACGCGCGATCTACGCGATGTTGCGCGCGCGATATACGCGTCAATAGCCCCGCGCGAAGTCGACCAGATTTTCCGGCGGCAGGCCTTCGTCCATGCGGCGAATCGTGGAGGCGACTTGGCGCATAAACGACGCGGGATCCGTGAACGCGGCCGAGTGCGCTGTCATGACGACCTTGGGATGCGACCAAAGCGGACTCGTCGCGGGCAGCGGTTCGGCGCTGAAGACGTCGAGCGTCGCGCCGCGCAAGTGACCGCTGTCGAGCGCGCTGATCAGGTCGTCCTCGACGACATGACCGCCGCGCGCCGCGTTGATCACGCACGCATCTTTCGGCAACAAAGCGAGCGTCTTCGCATTCAGGATTCCCTGCGTCTCAGGCGTGAGCGGGAGCAGGCACACCAGGATGTCGCTTTGCGCTAAGAAAGTGTCGAGCTGATCTCGTCCATGGAACGTCTTGACGCCATCGGCTTTCTTTGGTGTCGCGCTCCACCCTGAGAGTTGAAAGTTTAGGGCGCGCAGAGGTCCTGCCGCGGCTTGCCCTAGAACACCGAACCCAAGGATACCGACGCGCACTTGCGGTGCGCGCGGTGCCGGCATTTGCCGCCATTTCTTGTCGCGCTGTAGGCCGATGAAGTCGTGTAGACGACGCTGCCAATAGAGAACGTTCAGCACGACGTACTCGCTCATCGCTTGGGCGAGCGTTTCGTCGACGACGCGCGCGAGTGGGATGTGGCGCGGGTAGGTCGGGTCGGCGACGATGCCGTCGACGCCTGCCCCCATGGAGAAGACGATCTTCAGGTTCGGCAGGCTTTGCAATTTACCAGGTGCCGGTTTCCAGGCGACGCAATAGACGATGTCCGCGGCACTCTGCGCATCGACGGTCGCGCGGATGTCGAGGTCCGGCACGAACTTGCGCAGGTGCGTTGTCCAGCGTTCGCTCGGGTAGTCAGGCAGATCGAAAAGGAGCGCACCGCTTGGCATTGGCTTTCACCCGCAAAAGAAATCGTCCGGCGCAGCATGCGGGCCGGGCCGGACGAAAATCAAATCGATCTTAGACGATTAGTGCGCCGGGGGCGTTGCAGGTGCCGGCGTCGTTCCGGGCGCCGCGGGCGGCGTCGCTGGTGCTGCTGCGCCGGGCACTGGCGCTTGCAATTCACCCGCGGGCGGTTCCGTTGCGCCCTCTGCGGGTGCCGCGGGTGGGGTTGCTGCTGCAGGGTTCGGTGCCGGGACCGGCAGTGGCGAATCCGACAACGTCCGCAAGTAGGCAATCATGTTGACGCGATCTTGCACCTTCGAGAGGCCGGGGAAATTCATCTTGGTTCCGGGCACCGCAGCCTTCGGGTTTTTCACGAAATCGCTCAACTCGTCGTAGCCCCACGTCTTGCCGGCAAGAGCCTTGATCGCGGGGGAGTAGGCGAACGCCGCCTGGTGGGCATACTTGCTGCCGACGACGCCATAGAGATTGGGGCCAATCTTGTTCGGACCGCCCTTCGCGAAGTCGTGGCATTGCAGGCACTTCTGATGAACCTTTGCGCCAGCCGCGAGGTCGGCGACCGGAATTACGGTGCCCCAATCAGGTTTGACCTCGACGGTCGCGGGACCGCCGTTCGTCGGCGTTTCAACAACAGCGACTTCCATACCGGGCTTGCCCGAATTGTGCGGCGCCATCCATTTGCCGATGACGATGTTAAGGCCGGCTATGACGAGAACGGTGCCCAGAACTGCGCCGAAAATTTTGTTCCACTCGAACGAATCCATCAGTGCAATCCTTGAACTTGACCGGTCTTGTTTGGAGGTCTGAATCGCAGCGCCCGGGCGCCGCGTCGTGAAGGCGGCGAGACAATAGCGGGGGTGACTTTCGGGTCATTGCGGCGGAACGTCGCATTTTGGCGGCCGCACGAAGCCTAGAACACACTGAGTCACATGAGCGAACCCTTGATCCTAATTCCTGCCCGCATGGCATCCACCCGGTTGCCGGGCAAGCCGCTTGCCGATCTCCACGGTGTACCGATGATCGTGCAGGTCTGGCGGCGCGCGATGGAAGCGAAGTCGGGGCGTGTCGCGGTCGCTGCTGCAGAACGCGAGATCGTCGATGCCGTGACGCATGCAGGCGGTGAAGCGGTGCTGACCGATCCGAACCATCCATCCGGCTCGGATCGCATCTATGAGGCGCTCACGCGCCTCGATGCGAAGGGCGTGCACGACGTCATCGTCAATGTGCAGGGCGATTTGCCGACGTTGGATCCGGCGCTGGTGCGCGCCGTCATCGAGGCGTTGGCGAACTCGGGTGCGGATATGTCGACGCTTGCAACGGAGATAAGCGAGCCGTCCGAGCGAACAAATCCGAATGTGGTGAAGGCGGTCGTGGCTTTACCGCATGGCGGGCGTGAAGGCCGCGCGCTCTATTTTACGCGAGCCACGGCGCCGTCGGGCGACGGACCGCTCTACCATCACATCGGCATTTATGCTTACCGCAGGCAGGCGCTTGATCGGTTTGTGCGGATGGCGCCATCTCCGCTGGAGAAGCGGGAAAAGCTGGAGCAGTTGCGTGCGCTTGAGGCGGGCATGACGATCGCGGTCCGGATCGTCGACACAATGCCGCTCGGCGTCGATACGCCAGAAGATTTGGAACGCGCGCGGCAGATGCTCGCGAAGGGAACGAAATGAACGCCAAGGCCAACACGATCGCGTTTCAGGGTGAGGCCGGCGCGAATTCGCATCTGGCCTGCCGCGAGGTCTATCCGCAGATGATCGCGTTGCCGTGTCAGACGTTTGAAGACGCGTTCGCGGCGGTGAAGGAAGGCAAGGCGCGCCTTGCCATGATCCCGATCGAGAATTCCGTGCATGGGCGGATCACAGACATCCACCACATCTTGCCGGAGTCCGGGCTCTACATCGTCGGCGAGCATTTCTTGCGGGTGCATCACCAGTTGATGGCGATCAAAGGCGCCACGCTTGAAGGCTTGAAGTCGGTGATGAGCCAAACGCCCGCGCTCGGCCAGTGCCGCAACATTATCCGCTCGCTCGGGCTCAACATGATCGTGGGCGCGGATACGGCAGGTTCCGCACGGCAGATTGCGGAGGGGCAGGATCCAACGATTGCAGCGTTGGCATCATCGCTCGCGGCCGAAATCTACGGGCTGAACATCCTGAAGGCCAACGTCGAAGACGCGCCGCACAACACGACGCGCTTTCTCATCATGTCCGGCGAACCGGATGATGCTGAGGCCGATTCCGGCGATGTCGTCACGACGTTCGTGTTCCGCGTGCGCAACGTGCCAGCGGCGCTCTACAAGGCGATGGGCGGGTTTGCGACGAACGGCGTGAACATGACGAAGCTGGAGTCATATCAGCTCGGCGGCTCGTTCAGCGCGACGCAGTTCTATGCCGATATCGAAGGGCATCCGGAAGAACGCAGTGTGCGGCTTGCGCTTGAAGAGCTGCAGTTCTTTACGACGCATATGCGCATTTTGGGCGTGTATCCGGCGCATACGTACCGGAAGACGGTGGTGGCGCCGACCTAGCCCTGATCAGACGGACTCAAGCCAGCTTTTCACAAGTTGATGCGCGATCGCCAGCGGCGGCGGCAAGCGCAGTTCCGACGTTCCCTTTTTCTCGATCGAGGTTTTGATCTGCTCGCGCGTGAACCACTGCGCGTCGGAGAGTTCTTGCATGTCGAGCGTGATCTCGCTCGTGGTGGCGTTCGCGTAGCAGCCTATCATGAGCGATGAGGGATAAGGCCAGGGTTGGGTCGAATGGAACGCAACCTGGTCGATCTTGATGCCGGCTTCTTCTTGCAGTTCGCGGGCGACCGCTTCTTCAATCGTCTCTCCGGGTTCGATGAAGCCCGCTAGCGCCGAGTAGAAGCCTTGCGGCCATTTTGCTTGGCGCCCAAGCAGGCATTTGTCGCCGTGAAGCGCCAACATGATGACCACCGGATCGGTGCGCGGGAAGTGTTCGGTGTTGCACGCTTCGCAGTAGCGCTTGTAGCCCGCATCTGCGAGTACGGTGGCGGTACCGCAATTCCCGCAGAAGCCATGGCGTTGGTGCCAATCGATAAGCGACTTCGCTTGCGCGAGGATCGCGGCGTCGCCGGGATCGATTTCTTCGGCGACCGTGCGCAGGTCCGCGAACGTGCCGAGACCGGTGAGCGGGCCGTTCGCACTGGGATCGGGCAGCGGCGAGATGTCGATCGCGAAATGCGCGACGTTGCCGTTGACGCCCAAGAAGATGGTCGGCGCGCCGGGCGTTTTCAGCGGTAACGCGAGCTCGGACGTTACCCAGCCTGCTTCACGCCGGCCCTCGCGGTTCTTGATGAGGAACGGCATCAGCTTCCACACCGGAATGAACAGCGAGCGTTTGTCCTGGAACGCGGCGCCAAGCCATTCCTGGTTGGTGCGATGCTGGGCTGCGCGGTCGAGCGGCGAGTTCGCGAAAACGTTTGGGTTCTTGGGCAGGACCAAGCTCGTGCTCATGCGCCCCCGCTTTTTGCTGACGAAATCCACAGGAAATGGGCCGCGAACATTGCATGAGGTGTGGGGCGCCGCAACGGATGAAAGCTTGCGCCCGAGCATACCCCCTCTGCTATAGTTTTGGCGGGAGGTTGGCGGCGGACGTGTCCCTCGCCAACCCGGTCAGATCCGGAAGGAAGCAGCCGTAACGAGTTTCGACTCGGGTCGTTCACCAGCCTCCCACCTTCGCCCCGCTTTGCGGGGCTTCGGTGGGCTTACGCCCACCTTCGCGGATTTCTGGATGGCGAAGAAAGACAAAGGGCCGGACGCAGAGGCGGACGAGCCGGGGCTGAAGTTGGGCGGTGGAAGCGGCGAGAAAAAAGGCGCCGCGTCGAAAGCGCTTGCCAACGAGGGCAAGGCGCATACGCCGTACCGGGTGCTCTCGCGCAAGTACCGGCCGCAAACATTCGAGGACGCTTTCATCGGGCAGGCGGCGATGGTGCGCACGCTTGCGAACGCGTTCGCGGCGGGGCGGATTGCGCACGCCTTCATGCTGACCGGCGTGCGCGGGGTGGGCAAGACGACGACGGCGCGCATCATTGCAAAGGCGCTGAACTGCATCGGGTCCGACGGCAAGCGGACGGAGCCGACCGTTAAGCCTTGCGGCGAATGCGA
>JBKJZU010000286.1:0-2776 GCA_046715015.1 Micropepsaceae bacterium | reverse complement strand
AGGTGAATGCCGCGCGCGATCGCAATGTCGACGGCCTCGGCGCGGTATTTGATGTCCTCGCAATTCGCCCGCATCATGTTGCGCAACTCTTGCACCGGCTCATAGGCGAGCGAGCCACCGCCCATTTTGGCGCGCATGTAATCGTAGTAGTCGGCTTGCTGGCCTGCGAGCACGAAGGGGCCCGACGCCCATTGGCGGTCGCTTGGCGGACGCGCGACGTTGCCGAAATACTGTTCGGTCGAATAGTCCGGAATCTCGGCGTTCTTCGCGAAGACGACCGTGCCGCCGAGATAGACGCCGTCGGCCGTTTTCGTTGCGTTGATCAGGCGCGTGGGGCGCCAGTTCTTGAAACCCGAGCCCATGCCCGGCGACGAGCGCACGAACTTGCGGCCGTAGGTGCCGCGCGTCAGCGTGTTGTCGGGGTGGGCGTCGATGTAGAGGATGCGTCCGTCGTCTTCGACTTTGTAGACGACGGCGAGGTGGCCGTTCGGATCGTAGAGAACGGAGCCCGCGCGCAACGCCTTGCGGTCGATACGGACCGGATAAAGGTCCGTGCCTTCCATGTCCGGGTGCAGCCTGTACATGGCGGACGAAATGCCGTTGCGCAGATTGACGAGCAGGTCGAGACCGTTGATCGAACCCGTCGTGATATCGCGGCGGGCGGAGATGCTGTTGCCGCTTGCCGTGTAGCGGATGTCGCGCGTCCTGCCGCGGGGGCTTACCGCCGAGATGTACGAAAACGGCAGGCCGCGCTTCCACGCATAGTAGGCGCGCAGGAAGTACGGCAGGTCGGCGCAGTCGGCTTTGAAGAACGTGCCGGGGCGGTCGGTGCGCGCGAACGGGTTCGCCGGATTCTTCATGCACTGATCGACGGTGCGGCAGTTCGCGTTGCCGATCGCTGCAATGAACTCGGAATAGCCACGCTCGTCGGCGTCGCTCCACGCATCGCGCATCACACGGTAGGTCGACGTCGAGATAACCGGCATCAGCACTTCGGGCTGCGCCGCCGGCGGGACTGCTGTCGTAGGTCCAAGCGGTGTGGCCTGAGGTTGTGGCTCAGGCTGTGGTGGTGGTGGCGGTGGTTGCAGAACGGGCGGCTGGGCGATCGGCATGCCTTGCGCCGACGCCTCGGTCCAAGCCGCGAGCAGGCACAAGGCAGTCACCCCGGCCAAGACCGAGCTCCAGTGACGACGGCGCACGCTCAATCTCCCCAGATCGCCCTGCACAGATAGTCCCGAAAGCTAACCGGCGGGCGCGGAGGGTCAACGAGGGTCGTTGCTCCCCAGCCAAATGTCCGGCGGCGGTGGCGAACGGGCCACGATTCCGTGACAGTCGAGGATTCCGTTGATTAACCTCGTCCCATCGCTTGACTAGTACGAGCTTCCCACTATATGCGTCTCCATGATACCGATACCAAAACGCCGAGGATCGCGGCGCCCAAGCGACCCAGCGGGAGGGCGCAGTGACGTCTGCCGAAGCACACGTAAAAAAGTTCCGCAAGGAACTGCATAGCGGTATCGCCGCTATGGTGCTTTTGGCGTTGCTGGAGCGGACGGGGGACGAAATGTACGGCTACCAGATCGCCAAGGAGATCGGCGCCAAAGCGGGCGGCGCATCGTTCTTGAAGCAAGGCGCGATCTATCCCGTTCTGCGCTCGCTGCACGCCGCAGGGCTGCTCTCGAGCCGCGTTGAAGTTTCGATGTCGGGGCCGCCGCGGCGCTATTACGCGATCTCAGATCTGGGACGCGAAGCGCTCGATACGTGGCGCGTCGTGTGGGCGGACTTGCGCGGCTTCGTCGATGCTCTCGTGGAACCGGGAGGCGCCCGTGGCTGAAGGCAACAAAGCCGGCACCGTGCCGCCCCAGAGCATCAAAGATTATCTCGATCAGCTCAGAGTTTGTTTGAGGGGCCAGCCGCCCGGGTTGATCCAAGACGCGCTGGCCGACGCCGAAGAGTACCTACGGGGCGAGCAAGCCGAAGCGCCTGAAGAAGGCGAACCGGCACTGCTTGCGCGCATCATCGAAACCTATGGAACGCCACAAGAAACGGCCGAGGAGTATATCGCCATGGAACAAGCGATCAGCCCATTCCCATCACGCGCCGAAGAAGAGGCGCCCGCGCGCAGCGGGCCGGGCTTGTTCGGCGTCCTTGTCGATCCACAAGCGTACGGCGCGCTGATCTACATGCTGCTGTCGCTGGCGACCGGTATTTTCTATTTCACCTGGGCGGTCACCGGTTTGAGCCTGTCGCTCGGCCTTGCGATCCTGATCATCGGCATTCCGTTCGCGTTGCTCTTTATGTACTCGGTGCGCGTGATCAGCTGGGTCGAAGGGCGGGTTGTCGAGGCGCTGCTTGGCGTGCGCATGCCGCGGCGGTTGCCGACGCAAGAAGAAGGCGGCACGTTTTGGACGCGGATCAAGCGTGTGCTCGCCGACGGCCGGACATGGGGTTCGCTGATCTACATGATCCTGCAGCTGCCGCTCGGCGTGATCTACTTCACCATCGCCGTGACGCTTGGCGTTACGTCCGGGTCGGTGATCGCAGGCGCCTTCTACGAATTGAGCACGGGTAAGAACGTCGTGCGGCTCGACACCTATCCGGAGCTCGACGCGCTGTTCAACACGCCGCCCGGCCTGGTGTTGCTTGTCGTCGTCGGCATGATCGGCATCCTGTTCACGCTGCATCTGGCGCGGGTGATCGGGTTCGTCCACGGCAAGATCGCCGAGGCTCTGCTCATTCGGGCCTAAGACCACCTTCCTAAGAAATCGGGGGCCGC
>JBKJZU010000285.1:0-3392 GCA_046715015.1 Micropepsaceae bacterium | reverse complement strand
GCCTTCGCGTTCCACCACAGATCGGAAATCCAACTCGACCCCGTCCACGACCGCGCGAGCGCGGTGTTCACGCCGCCGATCAGCGCGAGGTTGAAATTTTCGATCGTCTCCTCGCCGCTTTGATAGGTCACGATGCTGTGGAACACGGAACTCCCGCGCGACGCACGCTCCGCGCCCGGGAACACGGGCTCCGACGAAATGCCGGCGCACGCGAACTCCACCGCGACCGGCTGCGGCGTCGCTGCGCCCGGATCGTCGACGAGCAAGCCTGCCATATGCATGTGATGATCGCCGGCGCAGGCGACCACGTTGCTGACGCCCTGATCGCGGATGAACTCCATCAACTCCTGCCGCTCCGCCGGATAGCCGTTCCATCCGTCGATGCCGAGCAAGGAATCCTTCGTTCCCCCAAACCAAATACTACCGAGGTCGAGCCGGAAGGGCAGGGCAGGGAACGGGTTCGCCCAAATCTTCCACCGGGCGTCGGACGCCTTCAGCACTTCCTTGAACCACGCCTTCTGCTGCGGGCCCAGCACCGACCCGCGCGGCATCAACCGTCGCGGGTTGACGATGTCGGTGTCCGGAATGGTCGATGGCGGATCGCCCTCGTTCGCAGTCTTGCCGAGGTCGAGCAGCTTCACATGCTCGATCGCGGGCAGCGCCTGCCCCTCGATCTTCGGCCGCCTCGGCGACGGCGATTTGTACGAGCGGTTGTCGGTCAACACGATTTCGACCGTCTTGCCCCAACGCAGTGTGCGGTACGTGGTGAGCGAGGCGAGCGCCGCGCGATTGTCCACGTTCGCATCGACCCAATCCTGCTGCGGGCCCAAATACGCCGTGTTCCGCACGTCGATGAATTTGAAATCGTGCGCGCGGTTCTCGACGACATTCGGCCGGTCGAAACTCCCCGACCCCGGCATCCCCGACAGCAGCGCCGGCATGTACTCGAACCACGCCTGGTTCGCCGCAACCTTGCGCTGTTGCGCGGGCTGACCGCCCTTGTCGAAATAAGTCTCGTGCGACTGCCACGCGTCGTTCGTGAACTCGTGATCGTCCCACATGCTGACGAACGGCCACCGCGCGCGCGCCGCCTGTAAATTCGCGTCCGACAGATAGAGCCTGTAGAGGAAGCGATAGTCCTCAAGCGAGACCGCGTTCGTCGCCCCCGGATTCTTGTTCCAACTCGTTGACGGCCACGGCTTCGACCCATTTGGGAACGGCGGCACGATCCGCTCGCGGCGGTCGGCGCCCTTCAACCATTTCGGGTCGACCATATTGGCGTCCCAGCGATCGCCCCGCACCTCGTAGATGAAGTCGCCCAGGAACAGCACGAAGTCGATTTGTTGCTCCGTCGGCGCGGCAAGGTCGTCTTCCAGCATCCGCGCCCACGCGCCGTAGAACGCCTGCTCGTAGTTCTGGCACGAGGCGAAGGCAAAGCGAGTCGGCCGCTCCGTATTCGGCGAAGGTGCGGTGCGCGTACGGCCGAGCCGCGATTGGTCGCCGCCCGCGATGAAGCGGTAGAAATAAGTCGTATCCGGCTCAAGCCCCTGCACGACAAGGCGCAAGGTGTGATCGCTCGCCGGCGTCGTCGCCAGGGTCTCGTCGAGCACGATCTCGGCGAATGAGGGCACGCGCGAAATCTGCACACGCACGTTGATGTAATCGTTGTTTCCTTCGATCGCTTCGACCCGCGTCCACAACACGACGCCGTCCGGTTGCGGATCGCCTGACGCGACGCCGTGCGGAAAGCGGTACTTGCCGGTGACGAGCGAACGCGGCTGCGCCGCCGCAAACGGTGCGCCCGCGGTTGCGGCGAATGTGGCGGTGAAGCCCGCCAGCGACTTCAGGACCGTACGGCGTGAAAGGGTCATGGGATTGACGAAGAGTTGAATACTGAATCGAAGCGACGCTAGCCCATTCTAAGGCTGGCCCGGGAGTCGGCGCGTTGCGAAAGGCGCGCGACTGGGGCTTTCGCGTCATTGGACGGCCGATTTCTGTGGGCTAGGGTGCCGCCGGTTCTAAAGGGGCGAGACATGAGCAAGATTCCGGTAATGGACACGGTGTCCCGCACCTACGGCTTCCTATTGGGCGACATCGGCACGATCGTGCGGCTCGCTTGGGCCCCGCTGCTGATCGGCTCGGGCCTTTCGTTCGTTTACGGCCCGCAAATCATGGACGCGGCGCTCCAAACGCCGAACGACCCCACCTCCGCGATGGCACAGGCACCCGCGCAGTTTTTGCTCGGCATCGTCGCCTTCGTGACGGGCATCATGGCAACCGTCGCGCTGTTGCGCGTCGTGATCTTCGGCGACCGCAAGCCCGGCCTCTTTGTCTACCTGTGGTTCGGCGGTGCGGAGTTGCGCCTGATCGTCGTCTCGATTCTGCTCCTTATCGCGATCATCGCGGGCGGCATAGCGCTTGCCCTCATCTTTGCGCTGCTCGGCGGCGTTGCGGCAGCCGTCCCTGCGATGAGAGGTCTCGTCGTGGTCGCGGCCTTTGCCCTTGTTCCTGTGATGATCTGGGCGGCGTTGCGGCTCTCACTGATCTCACCCGTTGTCGTCGCCGAAAACAACTTGGGCGTCGAACGATCGTGGCAGTTGATGTCCGGCAACGTGATCAGGATGTTCCTCGTGCTGCTCCTGACGTTCGTGCCCTATTTCCTGGTCGTTGTGATCGCAACGTTCGCGATCCTCGGCAGCGACATGCCGCCATTCCCCGCGTTTCCCGCAATGGGCGGCGCCGACGCGAGCGCCACCAGCGCAGGCGCCGAGGCGTTCCGCAAAGCCATGGAAGCTTGGCAACTCGGCCTCACCAAAGCGACGCGCGCGCACTTCGAAGAACTGACCGTGCTCGGATTCTTCGGCAACCTGATCCAAACGGCCCTCGCCGCCGGCGCCTTCGGCAACGCCTACAACGCCGCTGCCGATCACCAGGCAGGCGGGTGATCACTTGAAGGGATTCGGAATACCAGGCAGGCCCGGGATCGACGGGATTTTCGACCGAATCTCGTTCAAACCCCGCTCGATCGCTTCGTCCTTGGATTTGTGAATGAAGTCGCGCACCGCACCGAACACGCCGTTCGAATCCGCAACGACGGAATGCCCGGCCAGAATATCCAGCGCCTCGCTTGTCGCGCGCGACACGATGTTCGCGGCCCCCGAAACCGTCGAAAGTTCCGTCGACCCGTCCTCATAGACGTCGATCTTGAGTTCCGTACCGCGAATGCCGATCACGACGGTCGGCGTGTGGATCCTCATATTTTTCTCGGGCATCTGCCCGGAGATAAACCGGAACGCTCCCTTGGCCAGCGTCACCGCCGACTTGCTGGCCGCGCCCGCGAACACGTAGTCGTCCACGACGGCATTCGCGTTCGCGCCGAGCGTCAGCTTCGA
>JBKJZU010000284.1:0-5742 GCA_046715015.1 Micropepsaceae bacterium | reverse complement strand
GTATTATCGAGTTCGTCGCCAAGAAGGCCGGCGTGCCGATGGACCGCGTCTATGTGAGCGTCGAGCGCTACGGCAACATGTCGGCCGCAACCGTTCCCGTCGCCCTTTGTGAAGCGCTCGAAGACGGCCGCGTCAAACCCGGCAGCCTTTTACTTATGCCGGCTTTCGGCGGTGGCCTCACCTTTTGCGCGCACTTGGTCAAATGGGGCGAGCGCGTAACGCCGATCGCAAAGTCTGACGCCGAGCTGCCGCCGCTCAAAGAATCCGCGCTCGACATGATCGCCCGCTACCGCAAATCGAAAGCCGCTTGGCCAGCGTGAGCGACGGTTCGAACCTGCTGAACGAAGTTGTTTCATTCCTCGACGCATTCGCATTTCCGATCGTGCTCGGAATTGCAACCGCGATCATGTTCCGGTGGACAGGGCGCCTTTACTCCAGATATCGCGAACGCGGTCAGGAGCGCATGGGTCTCTACGTGACGGGCGCGTTGAGCACGTGGGCACTGCTTTTCTTGATCACTTCGCCCTACTGGCTGCTCAGCGTGATCGTCGAAGGCGTGCCGCTGAGGTTCCACTTGGAGGAGTTCCGTCTCACTACCCCGCTTCGTCCGGAGGCGATGGTGAACTGGTCGGCGGGCCTGTTGCTCGCCATGGGTATTGTCGCTTGGATCTCCAGTGCGATCCAAGAGATGTTGAAAATACGGACCACTCGCATTCGCATGCTTCTGCAACCAACGACGCCTGCGGAAACGGCGACATGGTCGCTGCTGGTGTCGCCGACTGCAGGTTTTTGTGAAGAGGTCGTCTTCCGTAGCATGCTCGTGCCATTCGCCATTCGAGAGACCGGCGATTTGTGGCTTGGCGTTGCGGCCGCGTCATTTGCTTTTGGTGTTGTTCACTTTCCGCAGGGCTTAACAGGAGTCTTCGCAATCACGGCGATGGGAGCGATCCTCGCAATTGGTCTCATCTTCACGGGATCGATCTGGCCCTCGATCGTCGCGCACGCGCTGTACAACATGGCTGTGCCTTTCCTTTTCCGCGTGGATGACGAGGGCGCCGAGCCTGCTTTGCCCGTGCATTGAGAACCGGCTCTTGCTCATGCCTTCCAATGGGCTAGGCTCTGGCGAATGACATTTTCGCGGAGCCGCCCATGACCACGCCCACCACCATCGACACCGTCATCGTCGGCGCCGGATTCGCCGGCCTCTACATGCTCCACCGCCTGCGCAATCAAAACGTCGGCGCGGTCGTGTTCGAGGCGGGCGCAGGCATAGGCGGCACATGGTTTTGGAACCGGTACCCCGGCGCGCGCGTCGATATCGAGAGCCAGGAGTACTGCTACTCGTTCTCGAGCGCGCTCGACGAAGAGTGGCGCTGGAGCGAACGCTACGCACCGCAGTCGGAGATCCTGGCCTACCTCGAACACGTCGCGAAGAAATTCGACCTGAAGCGCGACATCCGCTTCCAGACGCGCGTGACCGCCGCCCATTGGAACGAGCAAACGAAGCGCTGGCTCGTCACCACCGACAAGGGTGACACGTTCAACGCCCGGGCCGTCATCATGGCGACGGGTTGCCTCTCGATCCCGAAGGATCCGGATTTCCCCGGCGTGACCGACTTCCAGGGCAACTCCTATTTCACCAGCCGCTGGCCGCACGAGAAGGTCGATTTCACCGGCCAGAACGTCGCCGTCATCGGCACCGGTTCCTCGGCCGTGCAGTCGATCCCGGAAATCGCAAAGCAAGCGAAGCAACTCACCGTCTTCCAACGCACGCCGAATTACACAGTCCCCTCGCACAACCAGGCCGCCGATCCTGCGATCGAGGAGTTGTGGAAGCTGAACCGCCCACGCTTCCGCAGCCAAGCGCTGGCGAACAATTCCGGCATCCGCCAAGTCGACCCGCAGGACCGCATGCTCTCGATGACGCCCGCGCAAGAGGTCGAGGAGATCCTCGAAGACCGCTGGAAGCGAGGCGGCTTCGCAATTCTGGGCGGCTTCGCGGATACGGGCATCGACGAAAATTCGAACAAGGTTGCCGCCGACTTCTTTGCCCGCAAGATCAAGAGCATTGTGAAAGACCCAAGGACGGCCGAGTTGCTGACGCCCAAAACATATCCCGTCGGCACAAAGCGCCTATGCGTCGATACCGGCTATTGGGAAACCTACAACCGCCCGAACGTGACGCTTGTCGACATCTCGAAGGCCCCGATCGAGCGCATCACAAAGACGGGCTTGCGCACGGCGAACGCCGACTACACGTTCGACACCATCGTCTACGCGATCGGTTTCGACGCGATGACCGGTGCGCTGACGAAGATCGATATCGAAGGCAAGAACGGCCTGAAGCTGAAAGACAAATGGGCGCACGGCCCCAAGACTTATCTCGGGCTCGCCGTCGCAGGCTTTCCGAACCTCTTCACGATCACCGGTCCGCAAAGTCCGTCGGTGCTCACAAATATGCCGCCGTCCATCGAACATCATGTCGACTGGATCGCCCGCGCACTCTCCGACCTCGACGCGCGCAAAAAACAAACGCTCGAAGCGACCGAAGCCGCCGAAGACGCGTGGGGCGCCCACGTCAACGAACTGGGTGGAATGACGCTCATGGCTCGCGCCAACTCCTGGTACATGGGTGCCAACATCCCCGGTAAGCCGCGCGTGTTCTTGCCATACGTCGGCGGCGTGCCGGCCTACAGGCAAAAGTGCGCGGAGGTTGTCGCGAACGGGTACGAAGGCTTCGTTCTCGACTGACGCAGCTGCAGCATGCCCGCGCGCTTGTTGACCAACCGCGAAGCCGCTAGGCTGCGTTGACCGTGCGAGCATCGCACGGCCAGAGGGGAAGCAATTTCTGGAGGGATGAATGAATAGAACTGTGGTTCTACTGATCGTGCTCGCGCTCGCTGCGGGCGGAGCCTACTGGTACATGAACAAGAACAAGATGGCCGCACCGGTCGATGCGCCGGCGTTGACCGATCCCGCAGCCATGCCGGCTGATCCCGCGGCAGCACCGGTTGACCCGGCTGCACCGACTGATCCCGCGGCAGCGCCTGCAGATCCAGCCGCACCACCGGCCGATCCGGCTGCACCGCCGACCGACCCGACCGCGCCTGCGGACCCGGTCGCACCGCCGCCGCCACCGAGCGATCCGACACAACAGTAGTCGTCGTTTCCATCGAAAATTCCTGCGGCCGGCCTCAATCGCCGGCCGCATGGCTTTCGCCGCCTCGCATGGCGTAGCATCGCCAACATGGCCGACACCGCGCTGCCTCGAAAACTTGCCACGATCGTCGCCGTCGACGTCGCCGGCTATTCCGCGCGCACGGAGGCTGACGAAGCGAAGACGACCGCCGAAATAGCAGCCCTACGCCCCGTCATCGAAGCTCTCGCCGCACGTTATGGCGGACGCGTCTTCAACACGGCAGGCGACGGCTTCATGTTGGAGTTCGCCTCAAGCCTTTCGGCGGTTGAGGCAGCCATCGAATTGGCCGAAACCTGTGAACCGAAGGTGCGCGTCGGCGTGCACCTCGGCGACGTCGTCGTCCAGCCGAACGGCGATCTGCTCGGCCACGGGGTCAACATCGCAGCGCGCTTGATGGCCAAGAGCGACCCGGGCGGCGCGCTTGTGTCGGCCGCCGTGCATCAGACGATCCGCGGGCCGATCCTCGACCGCCTTGTCTCGCGCGGCCTCTTCCAACTCGACAAGATGACGGTGACGATCGAAGCGTTCGCGATCGGCGCCGCCGTACCCAAAGCCGCCGGTCAGATGTGGCGCGTGCCAAAGCTGCAAAGGGCCCACTGGTTCGTGATCGTAGCAATGGTTTCGGCGGCGGCAGGGCTCGCCGCGGTGATGACGCTCACGCCGCGCGGCGGCAGCCTCGCACCCAGCGACAAATCCATCGCCATCCTGCCGTTCGAAAATCGCTCGCAAAGCAGCGCCGATTCCGAATACGGCGACTGGCTGTCCGAACTGATCAGCAGCCTTTTGGGCAAGGCGAGCGAGCTGAAGGTCATTTCGCAAACGTCGGCCTCCGTCTTCAAAGGCAAGGCCGTCGCCCTGCCCGACATCGCAACCCAACTTGGCGTCGCGCTGGTTCTCGAAGGCAGCGTGCGCAGCGCGGGGGACGACATCGTCATCAACGCGCGGCTAATCAACGCCGCCACCGAAACGCGGCTCTGGGCTGAGACCTACGAGCGCAGCAACGACAATGCGCTGGGCGTCCAAAGTGAAGTCGCAGCCAAAGTGGCTGCAGGCGTGGCCGACGCGCTGAAGGTCACGATCGCCCAAGCCGAACGTCAGGCGCTGACGCCCACCACGAAGCCGGAAGCATACGAAGCCTACCGCGACGCGGTGAAACTCTACCGCACCTCGGTGGAGGCGAACGTGCGCAACGCGCAACAAGTGCTGAACAAGACTGTTGAACTCGATCCGAACTTCGCCGCCGCGTGGGCTTTGTTGGCGCGCGTCCATTCGTTCCTCTACTTCAACCGCACCGACGCCACCGAAGGCCGCCGCGCCGCCGCCGAGCGGGCGCTGGCCGAGGCACTTCGCCTAAAGCCCGACCTCGCCGAAGTCATGCTCGCCGACGCCTATTTCGAATACTGGGTGAAGCGCGACTTCGAAGGCGCGCGCCAGCGTTTCGAAAGACTAAGCGCGAAGTGGCCCAGCAACGCCGACGTCGTGACCGCGCTCGCCAGCATCACGCGCCGCCAAGGGCGGTGGGATGAGAGCAGCACTTACTTCGAGCGCGCCGTCGCGATCGACCCCCTGCATGCGGGCCGGCGCCTTAAAGCCGCCGAGCAGCGCTTGGCGATGCGTGACTTTGTGGGCGCGCTGCGCCAACTCGAGGCCGCATTGAAACTTTGGCCTAAGACCCCGGACAGCGTTCCGTTCATCGCAAAGAAGGCGTTGGTCTACCAGGCGCAAGGCAAGCTGGACGACGCAGCAAAGCTGCTCGAAGGCCTGAACCCCGAACCCGACGGCGAACTCGTCGAACCGATCGTCGTCCAAGCGACCCTGCGCCGCCGGCCCGAAACCGCTATCCCATTGCTCGAAGCGTTCCTGAAGCGCGATGAAGCCGAAGGTTCCGTCGGCCGCACGTCCATCGACCTGAACCTCTATCTCGGTCATCTGCGCCGCCTCGCCGGCGACGCGAAAGGCGCAAAGCTCAACGACCGCGAAGCGCTCGACGAACTCAACGTCGAGTTCGCGAAACAACCGGACAATGCCGACATCCATTCCTATTTGGCACTCGCCTATTGCGGCCTCGGCGACCGCACGCAAGCGACGAAGCACGCAGCCCTCGCCGTGAAATCCGTCCCCCTCACGAAGGACGCGCTCAGCGGCGCCTACTACCTCGACGTCCAAGCCCGCGTGTGGGCGAGACTAGGCGACAGCAACGCGGCGATCCCCGCAATCGCGGCCCTCATGAAGCATCCAGCCCCCATGCCTCTGACGCCGGCCCTGCTCCGCCTAGATCCCGATTTCGACAAGTTGCGAACGGATGCACGCTTCAAGGCTTTGCTGAGCAACGGCCGCGACGGATCCCCGCCATGAACGCACAGCGCGAACTTCCAGTGATCGATATCGCACCGTTGCACGTCGGCGCCGCTGGCGATCGCGCGCGCGTCGCCCGCATGATCGAAGCGGCCTGCCGCGACACCGGATTCTTCTACATCACCGGTCACGGCGTCGCGCCGGAGACGATCGCGCGGCTCGACGCGGCGGCGCGCGCGTTCTTCGAT
>JBKJZU010000283.1:0-4584 GCA_046715015.1 Micropepsaceae bacterium | reverse complement strand
CGGGCGGCTCAGCCGGCAGGGAGAAGTCGACCGGCAGGGACTGTGTGGCGTGCGGGGCGGCCACCATGAACACGATGTGCAGCACGAGCATCACGTCGACGAAAGGGGTGACGTTCACTTCCGCATTGGCGCGGTGGCCACGCGGCTGCGCTGTTCCGATATTGGCTGCCATGACTCCCTCCGTCGCGACGGTTGCGAGACGGATCGAGCTTAGGCGATTGGCCGGACGCCGCAAGGCGCAACAAAAAAGGGCCGGAAACCCGACCCTTCCTCTCGATCAGCGAGAGTTCAGACTCAGTCGACGACGTCTTCTGCGACGAGCGCCTTGTTCTTGTAGCCGCTCTGATCAATGGCATCCATCAGCCGCATGACGTCGGCGTAGATCACTTTCTGATCGGCGCGGATGAAGATTTTGCGTTCCTTGTCGCCACCGGTCTTCTCGGCGACAGCAGCGGACAGCGTCGCGAAATCTGCCTGGATTTCGCCGGTGCTTTGCGTACCGACGTTGATGATGCCGGTGTCCTGCAAGCTGACGAATACGGGCTCCACCGGGTCAATGATTTGCTGGTTCGGGTCCGGCGGCGGCAGGTCCAGCGGAATGCTGATCGTGGCGAGCGGTGCGGAGACCATGAAAATGATGAGCAGCACCAACATGACGTCCACGAACGGTGTCACGTTGATTTCAGAATTGTCGCCAAAGCGGCCCCTTTTTCCGCCTGCGCTTTCACCAGTTCCGACCTGACCGGCCATAACTTACGCTCCTCGCATCACTGCAGCTTAAATTCGACTTCGACGGTGGCGTTGATCGTGCGGCCGGCGGCCTTGTAGCGCCAACGCTTCACCGCCGCGAGCGCCGCAGCTTCGAAGTATCCAGCCGGCTTTGCGGAAACAACAGTGGCTTCGCCAACGGAGCCGTCGGGATTGATCGTGATTTGGATACGTACGATGCCCTCTTTCTCGGCTTCCAGCGCGCGTTGCGGATAGCGCGGCGGCGGCTTGGAGACCGGGCTGTCGATCACTTGCTTATCCGACAAGATCGTCGTCGCGTCGGCCGTGCTTTCGGCCGGCGGCTGCGGCTTCAACGGTACCGGCGGCACTCTTACTTGAACCGGCGGCGTGGGAACAGGGCGCGGACGGAAGCGCGGTTTGTCTTGCACCACCTGCTCCGGCGGCGGCGGTGGCGGCGGCGGCGGCGGTGGCGGCGGCGCCACAGCCAGCACCTGCTCTTCAGGTTCTTCGATGATGTTCGGGACGATGCCCCACGTCATGGCGACGTAATACAACAGCCCTATGTGGAAGAGCACGGAGATGATAATCGTGATGTAAACCGTGCGCCTATCCATGGCGGTCCATTACCCGATCTCTTGCACTACTGGCCGGTCGAAGTCACGGGGCGATCCTCAGCCACCAAGGCGATCTGAAAGAACCCGGTGTCCTGGATCACGTTCATAACCCGCATCACTTCCTTATACTGCACGGTCTTGTCGGCACGGATGAAGATGCGCCGGTTGTAGTTGTTGCCAGAGGCGGAAACGAGGCGCGCCGAGAACTCGCTGTACTTCACCTCGATGTCGCCAATGTAGACTTTGCCGTTCTTTTGCAACGAAACGTAGACCGGGTCCTTCACCTTCGCGGGCTTCGACGACGACGGCGGCAATTCGACTTTCACGTTCACGCTGGCAAGGGGTGCCGCCACCATGAAGATGATCAACAGCACCAACATGACGTCCACGAAGGGCGTCACGTTGATCTGGCTGTTGTCGTCGTACCGCTTTCCCGCCATCTGGGCTTACTCGAACTCGCGCGCGACTCGGATGGACACTTCATTGGCGAAGTTGTCCATACGTGTCTGATACGAGCCGATCCGGCGAGCGAACATGTTGTAGAAAATCACCGCGGGAACGGCAGCGAACAAGCCGATACCCGTCGCCAACAACGCTTCGGCGATACCGGGGGCAACGACCGCGAGGTTCGTGGTCTGCGTATTGGCGATGCCGATGAACGAGTTCATGATACCCCAGACGGTTCCGAACAGACCGACGAAGGCTGCAATCGAACCGACGGTTGCGAAGATTCCCATACCCGAAGACAGCTCTTCGCCAACTTCGGCTTGGACGATGGCCATTCGTTGACCAACACGGCCCGAGACGCCGCCCTTCTTGCCAGACCCGAGTTCCTCCGACGCTGCAATGAGCATCCTGCCGAGTGGGTTGTTCTTGAAGTTGCGCGAGGCGGCCTTCGCTCCATCTTGCAGCGAACCGGCGCTGCGGAAGGCATTCAAGAAGCGGTTCGTCGTTCCATTCAGACCTGAGAAGTACGAAAGCTTCGAGATCATGATCGCCCACGTGACAACCGACCACAACAGCAAGAGCACCATCACGACCTGCACGACGAACGATGCATTGATGAACATCTCGATCGGCGTGAGCTCGGGACCCTTTGGCTCTTCCACGACGGGCGTAGGTACGGCGGGCGTAGCCGCGGGATCCGTTGCGGGCGCGATGGGCAAACCGTCGGGACCGATTGCAGGCGGCGCGGGTTCTCCGGCCGGTGCAGCAGCAGGATCCGTCGCTGGAGCTCCTGGTTGCGCCGGCGGCGTGCCGGGTTGCGTCGCCGGAGCGCCAGGCGCTGGTTGAGTTGGAGCCGGTGCCGGCTGTGCCATCGCTACGGACACCATCATGGTGAGGCCGAGCATCAATCCTGCCGCGGCAGCAACGCGCGCGATCGTCATCCCATTACCCCTGTTGACTGTTACACGTCCCATAACCACTTGCCTTCCGTCGACAAAGTCAGTGCCGTTCGACTCATAGCATAACGAACGACAAAGACCGCGGCTGCATGCCGCCTCATGCTTAACATCAAGATTTCGACCGAGGATTGTTCCCGGGCCTGCAACCGTTGCGATGTTGTTGGAGATAATAAGCGCAGTCCGAACTGGACTAGCCTGTTATCTCGAACAGGTCGCGCCACACGGCCCGACTGCCCGATGATCCCCCGCCCGAAACCCACAAAGACATTTCGCGCCGGAAACCCGGCGCAACCCCGAGTTGGGTTATCTCAAAGAATCCGACCACAGGCAAACTGAAAAACTGACACACTGTCCCCAAGGTAAAGTCCGGGTAAGTTACCGTATTTCCCCTTGGGATTGCAGGCCTGCGGTTGGGTAAACGCCGCGGCGTGTCACAGCGTGATCGTCATCCCATCGAACGCTGGCTCTACCCCGTCCGGCAGCGCGCGACGCAGGGTCTGGTAGTCCAAATCGGTGTGCAGGTTCGTCAGGATTGCGCGCTTGGGACGAACGCGCTCGATCCAGCTCAATGTCTTTTCGACATGTGCGTGTGTCGGATGTGCACGATAGCGAAGCGCGTCGACGATCCAGCAATCGACACCCGAAAGCGCATCGAACGCGGCGGTGTCGAGCCCCACGACATCCGATGAATACGCCACCTGTCCAAAGCGAAACCCTTGGCTGACCAGTGTGCCGTGATCCTGGTCGAATGTGCGCACGGAGATCGGACCACCGGCGCCCGCAATCGCAACATCGCGATAGGGCCGTTCAATCGTATGGTCTTCGATGATCGCGGGATAACCGTCACGCTGACCGTCGTTGAAGCAGTAGCCGAAGCGTTGCTTCATCGCGCGCATCGTTTCCGGCGCGGCGTAGACATCGACGCGGCGCATCATGTTCTGCGCAATCATGCGCAGGTCGTCGAAGCCATGCGCTTGGTCCGCGTGGTCGTGCGTGATCAGCACTGCGTCCAGTTTGCTCACGCGCGCGTCGAGCAGTTGCTCGCGCATGTCGGGTGTCGTGTCCACCAAGACGCGCGTCGCTCCACGCTCGACCAGAATGGAGCAACGGCGGCGGCGGTTCTTCGGTTCAAGCGGGTCGCAGGCGCCCCACTCCCCTGCCCCATCGGTGCCGCCAAGGCGCGGCACACCGCCGGACGAGCCGCTGCCTAAGATCGTGACCTTCAGACCGGCGCTCATGCCGGACGACGAGCCTTGGTGAACAAGCGGAAGAAGTTGTCCGTGGTCGCCGCTTCCAGCGTCGCCAGGTCCACGCCTTTGAGGCGGGCAACCGTTTCAGCGGTGTTGCGGACGAACGCCGGTTCGTTGCGCTTACCGCGATGGGGCATCGGCGCGAGGTATGGCGCGTCGGTTTCGATCAGCAAACGATCGAGCGGAACACTGGCCGCGATCGTGCGTAACTCATCGGCCTTCTTGAACGTCACGATGCCCGAGATCGAGATGTAGAAGCCTATATCGAGCGCGGTTTTTGCGAGCTTGGCCGTCGACGAGAAGCAATGGATCAGGCCTGGGAAAGCGCCCTGTGCCGTCTCTTCGGTGAGTATGGCGCACAGATCGTCGTCAGCGTCGCGGGCGTGGACGATCAGCGGCAATTGCATCGTGCGGGACGCTGCGATGTGAGCGCGAAAGTTGCGGACCTGATCGTCGCGCGGGCTGTGCTCATAGTAATAGTCGAGGCCTGCTTCGCCGATACCGACCACGCGCGGATGCGCTGCGCGCTCGATCAACGCCTTAGCTTCGTTCAATGGTTCGACCGCCGCTTCATGCGGGTGAACG
>JBKJZU010000282.1:0-2876 GCA_046715015.1 Micropepsaceae bacterium | reverse complement strand
CTCCATGAGACCGCGGCTGCGCGTTCGATCCCACGTTCCGGCGGTGCGCTCATAGAGAGACGCGATGAGATCGGCCTCGCTCATGCTGTCACGTCCGGGTCGACGATGAAGCGGGCGACGAGCGCCGGGTCTTGCATCGGAATGAAATGCGTGAGGTCTTTGAGATAGATGTCGCGTGCGTGCGCGAACGCTGTTGCGAGTTGCGACCAGGTCGGCGAGTCGGAAAAGTCCATGCGCTCGCGCGGGCCGGGCGGACGCTCCTTCGCGCGCAGGATTGTCACCGGTGCGGTCACCTTGCGCACGGCTTCGTAGATGTCGAGCCCAAGCGAGCCCATATAGATTGAGGCCTCCACCGCCGGCGGGCACGCGAGTTCGAAACCGCCGCCGCTTGCCGGCATGAGGCCATAGCGGCAGTAGTCTTCCAGCACCTTCGGATACCAGAGCGAATACGGGTTTCGGTTCTTGAACGCGTCGAACATTTCCTGCCACGAGCTCCACGCGTTGCGGCGGCGGGCGACCGGGTGTTCGGTGCCGGGCGGCCAGAACGGGTCACCCTTGTACATCTCCGGCGCCATGATCACCGGGTCGATCAGCAGCAGACGCTTGAGCGCGCGTGGGTTCTCAGCCGCGATTTGCACCAAGATATGGCCGCCCATCGAGTGACCGGCGCCGATCGCGCCGTCGAGCTTTAGGTGCTCGACGAGCTCCGCGATATCGCGCGCGGGCTCTGACCAATCGTCGATCGGCCCGGTCTTTTCGCTGCGGCCGTGACCGCGCAGATCGACGGCGATCACGTTCAGGCCCGGCGGCAGGGTGTGGACGACTACATCCCAGCAACGGCCGTGGAAGCCGGTTGCGTGTATCAGGAAGACGACCGGATCCTCTCGCCTGCCCCATTCGGCATAGGCGATGCGGGCGGTTGAAGCTTCGAAGGTTCGTTCGACGGGCGTGTTTTGCATCAATTTTGGGGACACATTAAAAACGTGTTAGAATTGGCTGAAAATCTGCGCTTTCGGGGGAATCATCCGAAGGGGCGATGGGCATGAATTCCTCACGTGTACCGGGCAGTTCATGCACGTAGGATTTCCACAAGCAATTGTCGGTTGAAAACCACCACCATGCCGCGCAGAAGCTCAAGAAAAATCATCACGGAAAGTCGTGTTGGGTCTTTGCTGTGTCCCTGACGTGACATAGGCAGAGAGCTTCAAGCGTTACATTGCCCCTGCAATCCCGGGCGCGTCCCCCAAGGCGGAATACCGCCACCCGCGCTCATTGGCCCCTCGCGACTAAGGTAGATGGTGAAGGTATGAAAATTCGATCGCTGCTCCTCGGAGCCGCTGCGACGCTCGTGGGCGTTTCGGCTGCGAATGCGTACGAAAGAAACGGTTGGTATATCGGCCTCGAAGGCGGCTGGAACATGATCGAGGATACGAACGCCGTTGGAGTGTTCAATCCCGATACCGGCGCAAACACGACGGTCACCGGCGATGTGGTCTTCTCGGACGGCTGGGCCGCGATCGCGACCGTCGGCCATCATTTCGGTCGCAACTGGCGTTGGGAAGTCGAAGTCGGTTACCGCGCCAACGACTTTGATCTGACGACCGGCGAAGCGAACGAGTGGTCGGGGATGTTGAACGTCCTCTACGACATTCCGCTCGGCGAGCGGTTCGCGCTGTCGCTCGGCGTCGGCGCCGGTGCCGACAACATGGAAGTCGAAGGCGGCGAAGGATTTCAGGACCGCGAGTGGAACTTCGCCTATCAAGGCATCGCCGGCCTGACGTTTGAAGTATCCGATCGTTGGGATTTGTTTGCGAACTACCGGTACTTCCGTGTGCATGAGCCGGAGTTCGAGAGCCGCACCAACCCACCGCCAGGCCTGGCGACCATCCTGTTCGACGACGTGGTCAAGCACACGGCGACGCTTGGCCTCAGGTATAATTTCGGCGTCAAGGCCGAGCCGCCACCGCCGCCGCCGCCACCTCCCCCGCCGCCGCCGCCACCGGCTGCGCCGAAGGAGTTCATCGTGTTCTTCGGACACAACAAGTCGAACCTCACGCCTGAAGCGCTCGACGTGATCCGTCAGGCCGCCATGGCCGCGAAGGAATACGGCAGCTCAACGATCAACGTCGTGGGCCACGCCGACAAGTCGGGTTCGCCGGCCTACAACGAGAAGCTCTCGCAGCGCCGTGCCGGTGCGGTGAAGGGTGCGCTGGTCAGCGAAGGTATCGAAGACGGCAAGATCAGCACATCGGGCAGAGGCGAAAGCGACCCGATGGTTCCGACAGAAGACGGCGTACGCGAGCCGCAGAATCGTCGCGTACACATCAATCTCTAAAGCATCCGATTAGGGGATGATTCAAATGCCGGGCGGAGGCCAGACCTCCGCCCGGCATCTTCCGGGGGGAAGATTTGGTTTTCGACCGGGCAAGCTAGCGCCCACATGCATTCAAACTTTGGCCCCTTAGAGACCCAAGAAAAGGAAATGGTGAGCGTAATGACCACGAGATCGATGCTTCTCGGCGCCGTCGCGTCGTTGGTATTTGTGTCCGCAGCAAGCGCCTATGAACGCAACGGCTGGTACATCGGCCTGGAAGGCGGCGGAAACTGGGTGGACGATACTGATGTGCTCAGCTCCTTCGACCCGAACCCGCCGGGCGGAGCGGTGACACTGGCCAGCGGCGAGATCGAGTTCGACACCGGCTGGGCCGCGCTGGCCACCGTCGGCTACGGATTCATGAACAATTGGCGAGTCGAACTCGAAGGCGGTTATCGCCACAACGAGACCAGCGCCGGCATCGGCGAATTGAACGAATGGTCGGCGATGGCGAACGTCCTCTACGACATCAGCCTGACCGATAGGCTGGCCTTGACGTTGG
>JBKJZU010000281.1:0-2698 GCA_046715015.1 Micropepsaceae bacterium | reverse complement strand
ATAGAGCGCGACGTCCGGATCGTCGAGGAACGGATAGAACAGACCCATCGCGTTCGAGCCGCCGCCGATGCAGGCAACGGCCGCGTCGGGCAGGCGGCCTTCGCGCGCGAGCATTTGTGCGCGCGCTTCCTTGCCGATGACCGATTGGAAATCGCGCACGAGTGCAGGGTAGGGGTGGGGACCTGCGACGGTCCCGATGATGTAGAACGTGTCTTCGACGTTGGCGACCCAATCGCGGAGCGCTTCGTTCATCGCATCTTTCAACGTGCGCGAGCCGGAGCTGACGGGGCGAACTTCGGCGCCGAGCAGGCGCATGCGGAAGACATTCGGCGATTGGCGCTTGATATCTTCTTCGCCCATGTAGACGACGCAGGGTAGGCCGAAGCGCGCGGCGACGGTCGCGGTCGCGACACCGTGTTGGCCGGCGCCTGTCTCTGCGATGATGCGGGTCTTGCCCATGCGGCGCGCGAGCAAGATTTGGCCCATGCAGTTGTTGATCTTGTGCGCGCCCGTGTGATTGAGCTCGTCGCGCTTGAAGTAGATTTTCGGTCCGCCGAAGTGTTCGGTCAGGCGCTCGGCGAAGTAGAGCGGCGACGGGCGGCCGACGTAGTGTTCCAGGAACGCGTCGAGTTCCGCTTGGAAGCTGGGGTCGGCTTTCGCTGCGTTGTAGGCGCGCTCCAGATCGAGGATCAGCGGCATCAACGTCTCGGCGACGTAGCGTCCGCCGTAGAGGCCGAAGTGGCCGTTGGCGTCTGGGCCGGTGCGGTATGAGTTTGGTTTCATATGGCTCATGATTTCAAACTCTCGACGAACGCGGCGCGAGCGCGCAGAACAAAGTCCTCGATCAAGGCGGGGTCCTTTTCGCCACGCGATTTCTCGACGCCCGAGGAGACATCGACGCCGCGCGCATATGCAGTGCGGATTGCCTCGGCAACGTTCCCGGGGGTCAGGCCGCCCGAGAGAAACCAGGGTTTGGTCCAGGTTTCCTCGGCGATGAGATGCCAATCGAAGGCGAGGCCGTTGCCGCCGGGTAGTGCGCCGGGTTTCGCATCGAATAGGAGCCAGTCGGCGCATTGCTCGTAGGTGTAGGCGCGCGCCACGTCGACTTTGGACTCGATCGCGACCGCTTTCATCACCGGCACTCGAAACATGTTGCGGATCGCGGTGACACGCTCCGGCGTTTCGTCGCCGTGTAGCTGCCACATCTGCGGGTGAAGACCTGCCGAGATCGCGTGCAATGTTTCGTCGTCGGCATCGACGGTGAGTGCGACCGTGCGAAGGCGCGGGGCGCGGGTAGCGAGACGGCCCGCTTCTTCGGGTGTGAGGTGGCGCGGGCTTCCAGCATAGAAGTTGAAGCCGATGTGCGTCGCGCCGGCGCGTGCGGCGGCGTCGATTGCTTCGGCCGTCTTGATGCCGCAGATTTTGATGCTGCCGCTCATGCCGCGGTGTGGAGGAGGTCGTCGCGGATTGCGCGCGCCGCGGCCGCCGGGTCGGCGGCGTCCGTGATCGGGCGGCCGATGACGAGGATGTCAGCGCCGAGCTTCACCGCTTCGCGCGGGGTCATCACGCGCTTCTGGTCGCCGGTCGCCGCGCCCGCGGGGCGGATGCCGGGAACGATCAGCATGAAGTCGCGGCCCAATGCGTTGCGCAAAGGCTCGATCTCGTGCGCGCTGCACACGACGCCGTCGAGGCCTGACGTCTTCGCGAGTTTCGCAAGTCGAATGACGTGATCCGAGGGTGTGCCCGCGACGCCTGTCGCTGTGAGGTCGGATTGATCGAGGCTCGTCAGCATCGTCACGGCGATGACCTTCGGCCGCTTCGCGCCGGCCGTTGCCGCCGCGTCGGCCGCCGCGCGCATCATCGCGGCCCCACCCGCCGCGTGCACGTTGACGATCGCAACGCCCAGCGGCAGCACCGCGCGGATGCCGCCAGCAACCGTGTTCGGGATGTCGTGCAGCTTCAAATCGGCGAACAGCGGCAGACCGATCTCGGCCATCTTCGCCATCCCTTGCGGTCCGTTCGCGTTGAAGAATTCGAGCCCGAGCTTCAGTCCGCCGACGTAGGGTTTGATGGCGCGGGCCCAGGCGAGGGCCTTGCCCACGTCGGTGGTGTCGAGGGCGCAGAAAATGGGGTTTTGCGGCGTGCTCATGGTGCGCCGCTTATAGGCAGCGTCGTGGCGCGTGGCAACGCGTCCGGATTAACCCTCCAGCGCCGCATCCAGGTGGATATCCACGGCGGCCAAGGCTTTCGACACCGGGCAGCCTTCCTTTGCGGTTTTGGCGAGTTCGGCGAACTTGGCGGCGTCGAGGCCCGGGACTTGCGCGCGCGTGACGAGGTCGATGCGGTTGATCGTGAGGCCCGACGGGGTCGCCGCGAGATGCACGGCCGCTTCGGTGCGGATGTAGGTAGGCGGTGTTTTGTTCGTCGTCAGCTGTGCGGAGAGCGCCATCGAGAAACATCCGGCATGCGCCGCGCCGATCAGTTCCTCAGGCGTCGTTTCGCCGGCGCCGCCTTCGCTGCGCACTTTGAAGCTGTAGGGACCTTCGAAGACACCACTGGAGAATTTGATACGGCCTGTGCCTTCGCGCAGCGTTCCCTTCCATTCGGCGTTGGCTTTGGCGACAGGCATGGCGGTGGCTCCTCTGTTGTGGTGTGCAACATAGGCGCGCTTATGCGCTTCGGACAGGGTGAGCTAGGC
>JBKJZU010000280.1:0-3227 GCA_046715015.1 Micropepsaceae bacterium | reverse complement strand
AGACCGACCAGCCGCCCGCGATCGTCCGTCACCGGCGCTGACGTCAAATGATAATGCTCGAACAGATACGCGAACGACGTCTGATCCGTCGTGGCCGGAATGATCTTCATCTCGTCGGTCGCGACGTCGGCCAGCCGCGCCGACCGGGGCGAACGCAACAGGCGCGCCAGCGGCACGAAGCCAAGCGGCTTGTTGTCCGCATCGACGATGTAGACGTCCGTGTACTCCTCCGGCGTGTCGGGCGCGGCCAGCAGCGTCAATGCCTCGGCGACCGTCAGCAGCGGCGACAGCGCAACGAACTCGCGGTGCATCAAGCGGCCCGCGGAGCCTTCCTCGAACAGCAGCGCGTCGACGACCTGCGCCCGGTCCTCGATCGGCACCTGCGCGAGCACCTCGCGCTTCTCGGCGTCCTCGAGGTCCTCGATGACGTAAGCCGCGTCCTCGACGTCGAGTTCCTTCACCGCCTCGGCGACGGTTTTCGTGCCGAGCGCGCGCACCAGCTCCGTGCGCAGATCCTCGTCGAGTTCGGAGAGAATCTCGGGATCGAAATCCGTGCCGAGCAGCGTCACCAACGCGCGCCGCGAGGGCCCGGGCATCGAGCCCAGCAACGACGCCACGTCAGCCGGATGCAGCGGCCAGATCAGTTCCTTGATGGCGGCCGCATTACCCGAAGCCGTCGCGTCCACGACCGCGCGCACGAAGTCGGGCGTCAGCACCACCTGTTCAGCCGGCGTGGCAGTCCGGATGTCGGTAGTGGTTTCTGTCATGAGGGCTCAGTAGATACCGCGTCAGCGGCGGCAGAAGCCCGCCGAAGCCTTGGCGAAGGCGGGTGGTGCGGTCAAGAAGACTCGAACTTCCACGGGTCACCCCGCTACCACCTCAAGGTAGTGCGTCTACCAATTCCGCCATGACCGCGCCGGTAGGGGCGGCCATGTAACAGATGGGGGCAGCGTTGTGAAGGGAGCGTCACCACTCAAGAACCCGCAGCCAACGGGCTCGCGGGGTTGTGCGAGGCATGAATGGAATCACGCGGAGCCGCGGAGAACGCGGAGGGTAGGTAAGAATCTCCGCGGCCTCCGCGACTCCGCGTGCGAATCCTTTCGCACTCCCTCGCTCCTCCGGAAGCTGATCGTATGGGCACCCACCGCGCCTCGGCGGACAGCAGACCACGAAGGAACCCCAGATTTCCGCCGTCCACGGCAACGACTTGCAAACAAGTCGCAAGTGCACTACACCCCGAAGACGAAACGGATACGAACGCTACGCCCATGTACGTCTGCAACTGCAACGCACTTACCGAGAAGCAAATCCGTGAGGCGATCGCAAAACGCCCGCGCGACGCGGACGCTGTCTATCGCTACTATGATTGCCAGCCGCAATGCGGGCGTTGTGTGTGCGAAGTTCGCGAAATGCTGAAGCAAGCGCGCGAAGCCAGAGCCGCAGCCTGAAACGCCCGCCCCAACCGAAAGGGGACATCATGAAGGGCGCGAAGGACGTGATCGCGGAACTCAACCGCACGCTCACGAACGAACTCACCGCGATCAACCAATACTTCCTGCACGCCCGCATGTACGAAAACTGGGGCCTAAATAAGCTCGGCAAGAAGACGTACGAAGAATCGATCGAGGAGATGAAGCACGCCGACAAGCTGGTGAAGCGCGTGCTGCTGCTCGAAGGCCTGCCGAACATGTCCGACATGCACAAACTGCAAATCGGCGAAACGGTGCCGGAGTGCCTCGAAGGCGACCTCGTCGTCGAACGCCGCGGCCGCGACGGCATGATCAAAGCGATCGAACTCTGCGAGAACAAGAAGGACTACGTCTCCCGCAGCCTGCTGCGTGAAATCCTCGAGGAAACCGAAGCCCACATCGACTACCTGGAAACCCAGCTCGAACTGATCGAACAAATGGGCCTGCAGAACTACCTGCAATCACAGGCGGGCTGAGAAACGGAAGACGGAATACAGAAAACAGGGATCGGACAGCAGACGTTCTGATCCCTGTATTCTGTCATCCGACATCCGCAAACGCAAAGCGCCGGGTGTTTCCACCCGGCGCTCGCCGACATGCTCTCAAGTGAGCGTTAGACGTACCGCACGGCCATCACGCGGCCCGTGAACGGGTTGATCCGCAACATCACCGGCCGGCCGCGGTGGGTGAACGCGAAGGCCCGGTAGCCGAAGCCCCCACGCGCCCTCTGCAAGTGGCGCACACCGTAGTAACCCTGGCGCTCGAGTCGGCGCACGATCTGCCAATGGCTCAACGGCTGATGCAACCGGTACTGGTTGTGATAGTTGCCGTAACCCCAACCACGCTCCCAACGGTCGAAATTGCCGAAGTGAAGCTGGAAGTTGAACCGGCGGTCGTCGAACCGGCGGTCATGGCGGCGGTCGGATCGGTCGAAGCGATCGTCGCTCCACTCGTCGTAGTGGCCGCCCTGACGTTGGTCATAGCGATCGTCATAGCGGTCGCCGTCGCGTGGCCCCTGGTTCCACTGGCCATTGTACGGTTGGTTATAACCAGGCCCCGGGTTCGGATCGTTGTGGTCCGCAAGCGCGGCCGCCGAACCCATGAGGCTCAACGTCAAAGCGGTGAGGGCAGTCGTTGCAAGTTTGCGCATCTGATTTCGTCTCCACGTCAAAGGGAGGAACATCCGCCCTTGGGACGAAAGATAGGGCCGCCCTCATGAACGTTAGAGAGGCAGCGCCATTCACCGCCCATTCACCGCCGCAGGAATGCGCCATTCCCGGATGAACAAGCGACAACCGACCATCACACCTGCGTGCCCCGATTTCTACAACTCGCACGCACGAGGGCATCGTACAAGATTGCCCATGAGTGAGGAGCGCCCATGTTTCGTGCCGCTTTGACGACCGCCGCCGTTTTCATCGCCGTCTGCACCTTCGCGAGCGCCGCCGCCCCGAGCACAGTTCCGTCGAACGCGGCCATTGCCGCTGAAGCAAACCGCTTGATGCAGCGCGAGGATGTGAAAGGCATGGCCGTCGCGGTGATCGACAACGGCGAAATCGTCCATGTCGCGGCCTACGGCAAGCGCAATGTCGAACGCAATTTGCCGCTTCAACCCGACACGATCATGTACGGCGCGTCCGTCACGAAGGCGGCGTTCGCCTATATGGTGATGCAGATGGTAGATGAGGGCCGCATCGACCTCGATCGCTCGATCGCGGATTACCTCCCGCGTCCGCTGCCGACGTATGATGACTACAC
>JBKJZU010000279.1:0-3790 GCA_046715015.1 Micropepsaceae bacterium | reverse complement strand
CATGCGTCTCGCCCGGAAACACGGTGAGTGTCACGTCGAGGCCCGCGTTGCGCTGCGCCTTCAACGTCTTTGTGAAGTGCGTGAGTTGCTGCACCATCGGCGCGCCGGTTGCCGTCTGGGTTTCCAGCGAACCAATCCCGAAAAAGGCGCGTGCGCGCATCGCTTGGCGCGAAGCCAGTTGGTTTTCCGCTTTCAGGATTGCGGCGTTGTCGAACCAAAGCGAGGGACTGACGATGACGTACCGGCCGAACATTTCGGGCTGCGTCAGCAGAACGTAGGTTCCGAACAGGCCGCCGTATGAGTGGCCGATGAATGTGCGGTCGGTCGAAACCGGATAGTTCGCCGCGACGAAGGGGATGACTTCATCGGCGATGAACGAGCGGAAGATGTCTGCGCCGCCTTGCCCTGTGTGCCCCTCACCGTTGCCGGACGAGGTGCCCACGGTGAGCGACGCACCCGGCGTATAGTCGCGCTTGCGGTTGCTGTAATAGACTTCCATGTCGTCCGCCGCGCCCGGGTAGGCGATGGCGACAAGGATCATCTCGGGCAGCTTGCCGCGCTCGACGAAGTGTTGAACCACGTTGCGCGTCAACGCGAACGAATAGTCCGCGTCGAGCATATAGACGACCGGATACTTCTTGCCCGATGTCGCGTAGTCCGCCGGCATCGCGATGAAGAGGCGATAGACCGCGTTGTTAGCCTTGGATTGAATTTCGCGCACTTGCGTGTTTGGCACTTTATAAGCCCCGGGCGCACTCTCAGGCGACGGCAAGCTCGACGCCGCGAACGCGTTGCCGATGACAAGGCTGACGAACAAACAACCCAAAGCAATCGCGCGCATGGCCCACCACCTGGCCGGCTCGAAATTGGTCGGCTCAGTCGCAATAACGCGCAGCCGCGCCGTGTGTTCCGCGACGACCGGGAAAATTAGTGCGGTTGGGCGAAATGGCGCCCCGGATAGGGTTACTTCCCTAATTCCTGCAAGCGCGCATCAAGCACGCACTGCGCGTATGCCGTGCCAAGCAAATCGCGCCGCGAGGTGCTCTTGTCCCCTGCTTGACGCGTGCGCAACGTTTCCTTGTTCGCCGGTGCCGCGACGTCGAGATAGCTGCGCGCCTCCACCGGACACGCGTTCCACGTTGCGAGCAATTCGATGGCCCGCGTCTTGGCGAGCGTCCGCCCCTCCGTCGCCGTGCCGCCGCCCAACACCGCATCGCGCGTCATTTCCGCTTCTTCGAGCTTGCAGAACCGTTGCAGCCGATCGGCCAGCGGTCCGGCCTCCGCGCGTTCGGTTTCGCTCGCCTCGACCGGGCCGGCGGCGCGCGGCGGATCGTCGACGAAGCGCGCACGGCGGCTCGCGCAGGCGTTTTTGCTTTCGGCAACCCTCGCACATGCGGAAGGATCGAACGCATCGCGCGAGAGTGCGCAAATGATCTTCTCACCGTCCGTGCCGTAAACGGCGCGCACGCGTTCCTTGAAATAGGCCCACTTGTCGCGTGTATCCTCGATCGCAGCCCTCACCGCATTGCGGAAGTTGCCGTTGACCACGCCCCGCGCCGTTGTGCCGGTGCCGCCGACGCCTTTGCCGATCGGTCCGAAGCCTTTGTCCAAACTATGGCGTGTGATGCGCTCAAGCCCGAGTTCCGGCACCAACGACCCATACGAGCAATCGTTCAGCAGATCGCCGCCCGTCGTGCAGCCGCTGATGAGGCCCTTCGGAAACGGCACCTGCGTCCGCGGATCGAGCCAGTTGGCGCGCCCTGCATTGCCCAAGCCCGGAGGATTGCTTGCCGTCACGGGGCCGGGCGCCGGCTGATCCACCCAATTCGTGTGTGAATAAAAGTCCTGCGCGATATGAAATGCGCGGCCCACATGGGTCAGCACCGCGCACTTCGCGCCACCCGTCCCGCGTTTGAAGTCGCACCGGTCAAGCGCGCTGTTCTCCGCCGTCGGCTCGACAAGGTCCTTCGCAAGTCCGACCGCGCCCTCAAGCTCCGCCACGATAAGGGCCCGGCACGCCGTCAACGCCGCTTCGGCCTGCACCTCGCTCTGCGGATAGGACCCTTCAAGGTGATCGCCGTTGTCGCAATGTACCTCCGGCCCCGCCTCAAGCAGATCCACCGAACCGACCGCACCCGCCTCCGCGCCGCGCCCGGCGAGAGCGTCCAGCGTTAATGGTTCGAGATCCGTGACGGCGGCGCGTGTAATCCGCTCATGCTCGCGCCCGACGCCCTTTTCCGGTGCCTCGATCCCAAACGCGGCGGCGCCGCCCGCAGCCAAGACCAACGCGGCGACACCGGCCGCGACCGCCAAGAATTTCCGATTGTTCATGGCGCGGGAACTAGCACGCCGCCCGCAACGCCATCAATCCGCAAAGCTCGCAGCCACAGCGTTAGGCCCGAGCGATCACGATGCGTGCGGGTTCTAGCGCGTCGTCGAGGTCGTAGCCGATCAAGTCGGTCCGCCCGTCCTCGTTCGTGTCGTAGAGCACGTAATCGAACCGCATGTCGTTATTCTGATCGACATAGACAGCATCGGTCCGCCCGTTCTCGTTCCGGTCGACCATCATAAGCGTGGCCCGCGACCGGTTGTCCGGCACCACCAGCGTCGTGTCGGGCCTGCCGTTGCAGTCGCCGTCGAAGGCGACCATCGTGGCGTCGTCCTGTTTCGCGCGCTTGACGGCGGTCCTGACCGGCGCGCAGGCGCGGGCCTTCGGAGCGGCGGCGGCCTGTGCTTTGAGCGCCGCACGGTCGGCCGTCATGGCAAGCACGCGCCTAGCCTCGCTCGAGGCAACAGCAAGGCTCGCCTCTGCGATGCGTCCGGACGTGGCGACGCCCACGATCGCACCAGCATCGTTGAGCACAGGCCCGCCGGTGTCGCCTGTGCTGGCCGGCATCTGCATTTGCACCACGTCGGCGCGATGCGCGACGCCGTCGCCGGCCGTCCACGTGAAGTTGCGGCGAACGTCGCGCACAATGCCCTTCGCATAGGACCAAATCTCGCCGAACGGATGGCCGATCGCATGCAGCGGCATCCCCGTGCGCAAGCCTGCGGCATCGCCGATCGGAAGCGGCCGGATGTCGGCGGGCAGTTTCGCGACTTTGATCAGCGCCAGATCGGCGATCGCATCGGAGCGAATGACCACGGCCTTCACCGCGTCTGACTCGTGCGGTACGACGCCCGGTCTGAGCGGCTTGAAGATGACGCCGACGCTCTTGGCGCCGGCAACCGCTCGCGCGCTGGTGAGAATAGTCCCGTCCGCGTGCACCACGGCGCCCGATCCCAGCGTCGTCTTTGTGACGATCAGCGCAACCGAACGCGCGGTGCGCACGAACAGCGTCTGCTCCGCTGGTCCGCGAAACACCGGCGGCGCCCCGGTCGCAGCGCGCCGCAGCACTTGCTCGAGACGTTCGGGCGAAACCCCGCCGGGCCCGCCGCCCATGCCGCTCAAGTCGGGCAGCGGTGCCGCCGGCGCGGCGGCGTCTCGCCCCGGCTCCGGCAAGGTCGGCATCGTCGCCGGCGGCTCCGCTTGCGCAACGCCGAGCGACACCACGACCGCTATCGCACACACCAAACGCATGATCGGACGCCCTCGGAAACTACAACGCGAGCGACCCTAGCAAAGCGCTGGCCAAGGGGCGAGGTCCTCGCTTAGGGCGCGAGTTTCCCGGGCCACAAGCGGATCGCAAGGCGAATACCCGCTGCGCGCACCAAGAATGTCATGGCAAGTGCGGCCGTCAGCGCAAGCCCGTCACCGGCCCCTGTCAGTTGGACACCATAATAGGCGAGC
>JBKJZU010000278.1:0-6221 GCA_046715015.1 Micropepsaceae bacterium | reverse complement strand
CGCCGGAGATGACGAAGCCGTCGCGGTTCTTGTCGTAGGCGCGGCTCGCCTTATGCGGTGTGTCGTTGTACTTCGACGACATCGCGCCCATGGCGTCGAAAAGGCACGAGAGCGTCCACTCGAGTTCTTCGCCGCCGCCTGCGAACATCACGTCCTGTTTGCCCCATTGGATCATCTCGTAGGCGTTGCCGATGCAATTCGCCGAGGTCGAGCACGCGGACGAGATCGAGTAGTTCACGCCTTTGGTTTTGAACCAGGTCGAGAGATTCGCCGATAGCGTGGAGGACATTCCCTTCGGCACGGCGAAGGGGCCGATCTTCCTTGGGCTTTTCGTCTCGCGCGTGATGTCGGCTGCGGCGACGATCGCTTTCGTCGACGGGCCGCCGGAGCCCACGATCAGGCCGGTGCGTTCGTTCGAGACGTCTTTCGGTTCAAGGCCGGCATCCGCGATCGCTTGGTTCATTGCGACCCAGGCGTACGCGGCGCCATCGCCCATGAAGCGGCGGGCTCTGCGATCGACGATGCTGTCGAGGTCAATCTTCAAGCTGCCGTGCACCTGGCTGCGGAAGCCCATGCGCTCGTAGTCGTCGGCTTTGACGATGCCGGACTTCGCTTCTCGCAACGAGGCGGTGACCTCTTGCGCGTTGTTGCCGATCGAGCAGACGACGCCCAGGCCTGTGACGACGACGCGCCTCATGCAGTGATCCTTTATCTAGACTCCGCGAGCGTCGCGCTCGCGCGTGTTCAAGCTGCGGCAGGCGCGTCCGGTGCTAGGAGGACGCGCAAGTCCTTCGCTTCGTATGCGACTCTGCCGTCGACCTTCATCACGCCGTCGGCGATACCCAACACCAACTTGCGCAGGATGACGCGCTTCAAGTCGATGACGTAGGTCACGAGGCGGGCGTCCGGCAGGACCATGTCGGTGAACTTGACCTCACCCACACCTGCTGCACGCCCACGACCTTTGCCGCCGGTCCAGCCCAAAAAGAAGCCCACCATCTGCCACATGGCATCAAGGCCCAGGCAGCCGGGCATCACCGGGTCGGACTCGAAGTGGCATTTGAAGAACCAATGGTCCGGCTTGATGTCCAATTCGGCGACGATCTGCCCCTTGTCGTTGGCTCCGCCCTTGTCCGCGATATGCGTGATGCGGTCGAACATCAGCATCGGGGGCAGCGGCAGCCGCGGATTTCCAGGGCCGAACATCTTGCCGTGCGCACAATCGAGAAGTGCCTGAAAATCGAACGAACCCAGATGCTTGACGGGACTCGTCATCGGGTCTGACGCCGCGGTAGGTCCGGGCTGGGCACTTGACATCGAGGGTTAAAGCTCCGAGTTCCCTTGCGCGCAGTTTTGAGCTATTCAAAAGTACGGGCTAAGGGTGAGATATGTTTCACCTTTGACATTATGCGGTGAGGGAGGGGGATTCAACCTCCCGTCGGTAACAGGATTGCAGCCAAGTCATGCGTGCCAGTGGATCAAAGGCGGTTACGGAATTGGTGCAGCGCCTGCGTATCGCAGGATTGCGCCCAACGCGGCAACGCGTTGCCCTCGGCCGGTTGCTGTTTGGGGGTCCCGACCGTCACGTCACCGCAGAAGGCCTACATCTGGAAGCTGCAAGGGCCGGCGCCCAACTCTCCTTGGCCACGGTTTACAACACACTCCATCAATTCACGGCGTCGGGTCTGCTGCGGCAGGTCGTGGTCGACGGCGCGAAGACTTATTTCGACACCAACACCGGCGACCACCACCACTTCTATGCCGAGGATCGGGCGACATTGATCGACATCCCTGGCGATGCAGTCGTCATCGACGGTCTGCCCAAGGCCCCAGCCGGCATGGAAATAGAGCGCGTTGAAGTTGTGGTCCGGCTGAAGCCACGCGCATAACGTTCTTTCTTGTTTAGAATCGTTCTAATCTATTGACTCATGCGGTTCGGCCGCTATGTTTCTCGCATCCAATTTTCTTGCTGGAGGCGAACATGTCAGCCGAATCCAAGTGCCCCGTGCCGCATTCAAGCGGCCGTCAGAATCGCGATTGGTGGCCGAACCAGCTGAACATCAGCGTTCTGCATCAAAACACCGCCGAGTCCGACCCGATGGGTCCGCATTTCGATTACGCGAAGGAATTCGCAAGTCTCGACCTCGATGCGCTGGTCAAAGACCTTCACGCGCTGATGACCGACAGCCAACCATGGTGGCCGGCCGACTACGGCACCTACGCGCCGTTCTTTATTCGCATGACGTGGCATGCCGCGGGCACGTATCGCGTCGGCGATGGACGCGGCGGCGGCGGTCGCGGGCAACAGCGTTTCGCACCGCTCAACTCGTGGCCCGACAACGGCAATCTCGACAAAGCACGCCGTCTGCTGTGGCCGATCAAAAAGAAGTATGGCCACAAGATCTCCTGGGCCGATCTGATGATCCTGACCGGCAATGTCGCGTACGAGTCGATGGGCTTTAAAACCTTCGGCTTCGGCGGCGGGCGCGCGGATACGTGGGAGCCTGAGCAACATGTGAACTGGGGCTCGGAGGACACCTGGCTTGGCGACGCGCGCTATAGCGGCGATCGCGAACTCGCAGGCAACTTCGGCGCGGTGCAGATGGGCCTCATCTACGTCAATCCGCAAGGCCCGAACGGCAAGCCCGATCCGATTGCCGCCGCGCGCGACATTCGCGAAACCTTCGCACGCATGGCGATGAACGACGAGGAAACCGTCGCGCTGATCGCCGGCGGACACACAACCGGTAAGGCGCACGGCGCGGCTCCGGAGAGCCACGTCGGCAAGGAGCCGGAAGGCGCGGACATCGAGCACCAGGGCCTCGGCTGGGCCAACAGCTACGAAAGCGGCATGGCCGGCCACACGATCACCAGCGGCCTCGAAGGCGCGTGGACGCCGACGCCGAACAAATGGCATTCGACGGCTTATTTCGACACACTGTTCGGCAACGAATGGGAACTTACCAAGAGCCCGGCCGGCGCACATCAGTGGAAGCCGAAGGGCGGCACGCCCAATGTGCCGGACGCGCACGATCCGAATAAGAAGCATCTGCCGATGATGGCGACGACGGACCTGTCGCTGCGCATGGATCCGGCTTACGAAAAGATTGCGCGGCGTTTCCACAAGGACCCGGCAGCGTTCGAGGATGCTTTCGCGCGCGCGTGGTTCAAACTCCTGCACCGCGACCTGGGTCCGAAATCGCTCTATCTCGGCAAGCTCGTGCCGAAGGAAACGTTGATCTGGCAGGATCCGATTCCGGCGGTCGACCACAAGCTGATCGACGACAAGGACGCCGCCGATTTGAAAGCGAAGATCTTGGGCACGGGCCTTACCGTGACGCAGCTAGCGTCGGCGGCGTGGGCGTCGGCTTCGACGTTCCGTAGCTCAGACAAGCGTGGCGGCGCCAATGGCGCGCGCATTCGCTTGGCGCCGCAAAAGGACTGGCCGGTCAACAACCCGCCTGAGCTTGCTAAAGTGCTGTCGAAGCTTGAGGAGGTTCAAAAGGCGTTCAACGCATCGGCCACCGGCGACAAGAAGGTCTCGCTCGCCGACCTTATCGTCTTGGGCGGTGCGGCGGCGGTCGAGAAGGCGGCGAAGGCCGGCGGCGTCGATGTGAAGGTGCCGTTCAAACCGGGTCGCATGGACGCGAGTCAAGAGCAGACCGAAGTCGAGTCGTTCGCATATCTCGAACCGCGCGCCGACGGCTTCCGCAACTATCAGACCAAGCGCAACCCGATGTCCGAGGAAGAGGCGCTGATCGATCGCGCGCAACTCCTCATGCTGTCGGCGCCGGAGTTGACGGTGCTCATCGGCGGCCTGCGGGTGCTCAATGTCGGCCCGCCGAAGCACGGCGTGCTCACCCAACGGCCGGAGACGTTGACGAACGACTTCTTCGTCAACCTGCTCGACATGGGCGTAAAGTGGAAAGGCGTTGAGGGCTCGGCCGGCGTGTTCGAAGGCCGCGACCGCAAGACCGATGCGGTGAAGTGGACGGGCTCGCGCGTCGATCTGGTCTTCGGCTCGCACTCGCAGCTGCGCGCACTGGCCGAGGTCTACGCGGCGGACGACGCGAAAGAGAAGTTCGTGAAGGACTTCGTGGCCGCGTGGAACAAGGTGATGGAGCTCGACCGCTTCGACCTTCGCCACTAACGAATGAAGAGGGCGCTACGCCAATGCGTGGCGCCCTTATTTCTTAGCGAAAGCAGGCGGCGAGTTTTCCGACCCAGGCCTTCAAATCGTCTTTCATGGCCAGCGGCGTTACGCCGTGGCGCACGATGATCAAATCGCGATCCGGCGCGATGATCGTAAACTGCCCCTCATAGCCGTTTGCCGAGAACGACCCCGGCCCGCCGAAATCCAGCCACCAATGGGCGCCATAGCGGTTGGCGTCGACACCCGGCTGCTGAAACGTGGGCGTTCGCGCATAGTCCACCCAACGCTCCGGCAACAAGCGCCGCCCCTCCCAGACGCCGTCGCGCAGATAAAGCAACCCGAAGCGGGCAAAATCGCGCGCCGTCATGAAGCAATAGCTTGAGCCGATGAACACGCCCGCCGCGTCGAACTTCGGTATGGCCGAGCGAATGCCCAGCGGCTCGAATAACCGCGCGTGCATGAAGCGCTCGAATTCCGGGCCATAGGCGTTCAGCGCCCGTGAGGCGATGCGGCTCACGATGTTCGTGGTGCCACTCGCATAGGACCAAAAAGCGCCAGGCTGATGCTCCAACGGCTGCGCTGCCGCATACGCCGCAACGTCGTCCTTGCCGTCTTGAAACAGCATCGCGATCACATCGGACGGTCGACCGCCCGGCGCATAGTCTTCGATGAACTTGAGCCCGCTCGACATCCGCAACAGCTGATCGAGCGTGATGGCGCACCGCGCATCGCCCGCCCATTCCGGTACATCAGCCGGCGCAGACACATTGAGCGCGCCGTCCTTCACCAAAAATCCGATCAGCGCGTGCGTGATGCTCTTGGCCTTCGACCACGAATGATGCGTGCTCGACGCATGGAATCCTTCGCCGTAGCGCTCGAACGTGATGCGCCCGCCTTGCACTATCAGCAACGCATGCGTCTCGCCAAGCGTCGGTGTGGATTTCGCTGCAAACGCCTCCGCAACCAACGCATCGAAGCCCGCGCGATTGACGTCCCGCAACGGGCCGCTCGGCCAATCTTGCGTCGGCCACGGCGTATCATGAGGCTGAGGTGGAAGCGGCAGAAGGGACATGACCAACCCATAGCAAAGAAAGCGTCGCAAACAGTCGCCGACGCACAGTCGTTCTTGCACGGGCATTGATGGGGGAGGAAGCGGAAATCTGCGGGTGTGTGCGAATGCGGCACGCACTCGCCGGCGCTCACGCCAATCCCTGATCCGCCAGTGAGTCCTGGAACAGGTTCCCATTAGGCCTCGCTGGCAATTGGACCGGTGCTAAGCCGTTTTGTTTGGCCTATGATGCCCCGCATGGTCCTGTCCGACGAGCAACTGGAACGGTATGCGCGGCACATCATCCTTCGGGAGGTGGGCGGTGTGGGCCAAGCGCGGCTGCGCGATGCGCGGGTGCTTGTCGTGGGTGCGGGCGGGTTGGGCTCGCCGGCGTTGCTCTATCTTTCGGCTGCGGGTGTCGGGACGATCGGGGTCGTCGATGACGACGAGGTTTCGCTCTCGAATTTGCAGCGGCAGATCGCGCATCGTACCGTCGATATCGGGCGGCTAAAGGTCGAGAGCGCGTCGGATACTGCGCGGGCGATCAATCCGGACACGCATGTGAACCGGCACGCAACGCGGCTGAATTCGCACAATGCGATGGAGCTGGTGAAGAATTACGAGATCGTGCTCGACGGCTCCGACAATTTCGCGACGCGGTTTCTGGTGAACGATGCGTGTTATCTGGCCGGGCGCACGTTGGTGTCGTCGGCGATCGGGCAATTCGACGGGCAGCTTGCGACGTTCAAGGCGCATGAACGGCCGCACGGTAAACGCACGTATCCTTGCTATCGCTGTCTCTATCCCGAGGCACCGCCTGCCGGAACGGTGCCGTCGTGCACGGAGGCCGGAATCCTGGGCGCGCTTGCGGGTGTGATGGGAACGCTGCAGGCGCTCGAAGCGCTGAAGGAACTCTTGGGTATCGGCGACACAATGGCGGGGCGGCTCACGCTCTATGACGGGCTTGGCGCCACATTCCGGACCGTCAAGGTGAAGCCCGATCCCGCCTGTGCGCTTTGT
>JBKJZU010000277.1:0-3268 GCA_046715015.1 Micropepsaceae bacterium | reverse complement strand
GCGGTGCGCCGCGCGGACGCAATCTCGAGCTGCCGGGCCGCGAAGAGGCGAAAGCGAGCATCCATATCGGTATCGATTGGCTGTCGTCGGTTTCGTTCGGGCACGTTGATAAGATCGGCAAGCGCGTGATCGTGCTTGGCGGTGGCAACACGGCCATGGACTGCTGCCGCACATCGCGCCGTCTGGGCGGTGACGAGGTGAAGGTCGTCGTTCGGTCTGGCTTTGAGGAAATGAAAGCTTCGCCTTGGGAGAAAGAGGATTCGATGCGGGAGGGTATCCCGATCCACAATTTCCTCGTGCCTAAGGAATTCACGCACAAGGCTGGCAAACTGACCGGCGTGTTGTTCGAGAAGGTGAAGGCGGAATTCGACGCGAAAGGTAAGCGCAGTTTGGTGCCGTCGGGCGAACCGGACGTGCACTTCGAATGCGACGACGTGTTGGTCGCGGTCGGTCAAGAGAATGCGTTCCCTTGGATCGAGCGCGACGTGGGCATCGAGTTCGACAAGTGGGGCATGCCAGCGGTCGACGAGGTGACTTATCAGTCGTCGAACCCACGCGTGTTCTTCGGCGGCGACGCTGCGTTCGGCCCGAAGAACATTATCTGGGCTGTCGCGCACGGTCACGGAGCTGCGATTTCGATCGATCAGTTCGTGAACGGCAAATCGGTCGCGGACCGGCCGCCGCCGCTCGTCAATCTGCTCAGCCAGAAGATGGGCATCCACGAGTGGTCGTACGACAACGATATTGCAAACGACCTTCGTTACAAGGTGCCGCATCTGCCGAATGAGGTGGCGCTGAAGGACGTGAAGGCCGAGGTCGAACTCGGGTTCGATCGCGAGCTTGGCTACAAGGAAACGCAGCGCTGCTTTAACTGCGACGTGCAGACGGTGTTCGCCGCGAAGCTCTGCATCGAATGCGATGCCTGCGTCGACATTTGTCCGCTCGATTGCATCACGTTCACGGAGAACGGCGAGGAGGCGGAGCTGCGCGCGCGGCTGACCGCGCCTGCGAAGAACGAGACGCAGGATCTCTACGTAGCCGACGGGCTGAGGACGGGCCGCGTGATGGTGAAGGACGAGGACCTTTGTCTGCACTGCGGTTTTTGCGCGGAGCGCTGCCCCACCGGCGCGTGGGACATGCAGAAATTTCTTCTTGAACCTGCACAGGCAAGCGACACATGCCAAAGCCGATAGAGGCGACAAACGATTTCGTCGTCAAGTTCGCGAACACGAACGGCTCCGGCTCGGCGAGTGCGAACGAGCTGTTCGCGCGCGCCATCCTGCGCATGGGCGTACCGATCGCGGTGCGCAACATTTTTCCATCAAATATCCAGGGCCTGCCGACATGGTACGAAGTGCGCGTGTCGGGCGAAGGTTGGATCGGGCGGCGCGGCGGCGTCGATCTCATGGTGCCGATGAACGGGCAGACCTGGGACAAGGACGTCAAAGAGGTCGAGCCGGGCGGGTATCTGTTTTACGACTCTTCGAAGCCGATGCCGCCGTCGAAGTTCCGGACCGATATCAACATCATCGGCATGCCGCTGACCGAAATGGCGAACAGCCGGTACGACATTCCGCGCGACCGGCAGTTATTGAAGAACGTGATTTGTGTCGGCGCGCTGGGCGAGCTGCTCGATATGGACCACGAGGAGATGGTGAAGCTCGTCTCCGAGACGTACGCAGGCAAGGACCGGCTGATCAAGCCGAACGTCGAGGCGTTGGGTTTGGGCCGCGACTACGTGCGCGAGCATTTGAAGGGCAAATGCGGTCTTAGCGTGAAGCGTTCCGACAAGGTCGGCGACCGCATCTTTATCGCGGGCAACGACGCCGCCGCCCTTGGGGCCGTCTACGGCGGGGCGACGGTTGCGGCTTGGTATCCGATCACGCCTTCGACCTCGGTTGCGGAGGCTTTCGCTGCGCACTGCAAGCGGTTGCGCGTCGACCCGGAGACGAAGAAGAACCGCTACGCGATCATCCAATCGGAAGACGAACTCAGCGCCATCGGCTCCGTGATCGGCGCGAGCTGGAATGGCGCGCGGGCGTTTACGGCGACGTCGGGTCCCGGCATCTCGTTGATGCAAGAGTTCCTAGGGCTCGCCTATTCGGCCGAAGTGCCGGCGGTGATCTTCAACATTCAACGCGGCGGGCCGTCGACCGGCATGCCGACGCGTACGCAGCAATCGGACCTGACGCTGTGCGCCTATTCGAGCCACGGCGACACGAAGCACGTGATGATTTTCCCGGAAGACCCGCATGAGGCGTTCGAGTTCGGCGCGCTGTCGTTCGATTTGGCCGATCGGCTACAGACGCCGATTTTCGTGATGCTCGATCTCGACATCGGGATGAACGATTGGCTGGTGAAACCGCTGACATGGGACGACGCGCGCGAATACGACCGCGGCAAGTTGATCACCTTCGAAGATTTGGAGGCGGGCAAGGAGTTCGCGCGCTATCTGGACGTCGACGGCGATGCGATCACGTATCGCACTGTGCCCGGCGTGCATCCGACGAAGGGCGCCTATTTCACGCGGGGCTCGTCGCGCAACCGGTATGCGAAATATTCGGAAGAGGGTTCGGATTACGTCGACAACATGCAGCGCCTTTTGCGCAAGTTCGACACCGCGAAGCAACTCGTTCCAGGCCCCATCATTCGTCAGGCAAAGCAAAGCTCGCGCTACGGCGTGATCTATTTCGGCTCGACGTCGGCCGCGATGGATGAGGCGCTGGCTGCGCTTGAGAGCCAGGGCATTCACCTCGACACGATGCGCATCCGGTCGTTTCCGTTCGCCGACAGCGTGATGGATTTCGTGAATAGCCACGAGCAGGTGTTCGTGATCGAGCAGAACCGCGACGCGCAGATGCGCATGTTGCTGGTGAACGAAGGGGCGATCGATCCGGCGCGCTTCATTTCGATCTTGCACTACGAAGGCACGCCGATCACGGCGCGCTTTATCACCAAGGAAATCGCGGAGCGGCTGAAAGCGTTCGGTAAGCCCACCCGCTCAAAGGTTGCGTCATGACCTATCTTACGAAGCCGAAGTTTCGCCACCCGTCTCTTGAGAAGAACGAGCGCGGGTTTACGCGGCGCGACTATGAGGGTTCGATTTCGACCTTGTGCGCGGGTTGCGGGCACGATTCGATTTCGGCGGCCATAATCCAGGCCTGCTTCGAGCTCAACATCGAGCCGCATCGCATCGCGAAGATGTCGGGTATCGGCTGTTCGTCGAAGACGCCGGACTATTTCTTAGGCCAAAGCCACGGCTTCAACA
>JBKJZU010000276.1:0-4055 GCA_046715015.1 Micropepsaceae bacterium | reverse complement strand
TTCCACGCCTTCGTCGTGAAGCCCAAAATCTCGACCTTCACGTTACAGCGCTCCAGCGTGCGCGCCAGAATGTCGGCGCACATGGCGGCCACCATGATCGGCCGCCCGCGCATCGACCCCGAATTGTCGAGCAACAGCGTCACGACCGTGTCGCGAAACTTCATGTCCTTCTCGATCTTATAGGAGAGCGGGTGCATCGGATCGACGACCACGCGCGACAGCCGCGCCGCGTCCAAGATCCCTTCTTCGAGATCGAATTCCCACGTCCGGTTTTGTTTGGCCATCAGCTTGCGCTGCAACCGGTTCGCCAGCCGCGAGACCACGCCCTGCAACGCCTGCAGCTGCTGATCGAGATAGGCGCGCAGCCGCGCCAACTCTTCCATATCGCACAGCTCTTCTGCCGTGATCACCTCGTCGAACTGCTGCGTGAAGACTTTGTAGGTCGGCTCGTTCGAACCGCTGAGTGCATTGTCCGGCCGCCACGGTTGCTTGCCGTCCGCCGTGTCGTCGGCTTCCGACCGCGAAGCGCGCTCCTCGGTCTCGACCTCGACCGCCTGCTGCTCGCCGTCTTCGCCCTCGGCTTCGGACATCTCGGTTTCTTCGCTGGAGGCACCCTGCGGTTCGGAAGTCTCGCCCGCGTCGCTGTCGGAGCTTTCGCTGTCCTCCTGCGCGGTCTGGTCGGAATCTTCGTCCGACCCATCCGGATCCTCGCCGAGTTCGTCGCCGAGCCCCAAGTCGGACAAGATCCGCCGCGTCACTCTGGCGAACGCCGCCTGATCTTTGATGACGTCGTCCAGCCGCTCGAAATCGCTGCCCGCCTTCGCTTCGATATGCTCGCGCCAAGCCTCGACGACAGCCTTGCCCGCGTTCGGCACCGGCCGTCCGGTCAAGCGTTCGCGTATGAGCAGGCCCACAGCCTCCGCCAGCGGCGCCTCGTTGCGGTCGCGCGCGTTCGCAAAACCCTTCTGCTTCAACCGCGCCTCAAGCGCGACCTCGAGATTACGCGCAACGCCCTTCATCGCGTTCGCGCCGATCGACTCGACGCGCGCCTGCTCGGCGGCCTCGAAGATCGCGCGCGCGGACGAACCGGGCGGCGCATAGTTCGCGTGCGTCTTGTCGTTGTGCAGCGCAAGTCTCAGCGCAAATCCGTCGGCGACGCCGCGCGTCTGCGCCACGTCGTTCTTCGGCAAGTCGCGGCCGGGCAGGGGAAGGCGCGCCTTCAAACCCTTCAGCGACGGCGGCTCGGTCCCGAACGCAATCTCAAGCTCCGGCTCACCGCCCATCGCCCGCATGGTGTTCGCCACCGCGCGCTTGAACGGATCAGCAGGGCTTTCGGATTTTGTGACCACAGAGGCCGGACCTTACGCCACCATCACCTTCGCTGACGACTCGGGCAATTCCTCGCCGAAACAGCGTTGATAGAACTCGGCCACCGTTGCGCGTTCGAGTTCGTCGCATTTGTTCAAGAACGTCACACGGAAACCGAAGCCGACGTCATTGAAGATCTCGGCGTTCTCGGCCCACGTCAGAACTGTACGCGGGCTCATCACGGTCGAGATGTCGCCGTTCATGAACGCGTTACGCGTCAGGTCTGCGACCCGCACCATCGCCGCGACCTTCTTCTTGCCCTCGGCACCCGTGTAATGCGGCGCCTTTGCCAAGATGATGTCGACTTCCTTGTCGTGCGGCAGGTAGTTCAGCGTCGTGACCACGTTCCAGCGGTCCATCTGACCCTGGTTGATCTGCTGCGTGCCGTGATAGAGGCCGGTCGTGTCGCCAAGCCCGATCGTGTTCGTGGTCGAGAACAGGCGGAACGCCGGATGCGCGCGGATCACGCGGTTTTGGTCGAGCAGGGTCAGCTTGCCTGACTGCTCCAGCACGCGCTGAATAACGAACATCACGTCCGGTCGCCCCGCATCGTACTCGTCGAACACGAGCGCGACCGGATGCTGCAAGGCCCACGGCAGGATGCCTTCGCGGAACTCGGTCACCTGCATGCCTTCACGCACGACGATCGCGTCTTTTCCGACGAGATCGATACGCGAGATATGGCTGTCGAGGTTGATGCGGATACACGGCCAGTTCAGCCGCGCCGCCACCTGCTCGATATGCGTGGACTTGCCGGTGCCGTGATAGCCCTGGATCATCACGCGCCGGTTGAAAGCAAACCCGGCCAAGATCGCCAGCGTCGTTTCGCGGTCGAACCGGTATGCGGCATCGAGATCGGGCACGTATTCGTTCGGCTTCGAGAAGGCAGGCACCTTCATCGCGACGTCGATGCCAAACGCTTTCTTGGCGTCGATGGTGGTGTCGGGCTGGCTGTCCGTCGCCAGACCGTTCTGTGGCGTTGTCATGCTTTCAGGCTTTCGTGGCAATGTCGGTGCACCCTCATTCGCGCGCCCCTCGCGCGAAGAGGAGGCTGTCTCGTTCAAATCAGTTCAAGAATAACCGGATGAGCGCAGTTGCCCATAGGCTTTGATGACTTGACGCAGCCGCTCTTCGGCGCCGCGATCGCCGCCGTTGGCGTCGGGGTGGTAGCGCTTAACCAATTCCTTAAAGCGCGCTTTCACGTCCTGCAAGGTGGCGGTGGCTTCAAGCCCCATCGTATCGAGGCTCGATTGCTGCATCTTGGTCAGCCGCCGCTCTGCCGTGCCGTTACGGTTTGCCGCACCCGCCCTAGCCGCTGAGCCGGTGGGCCCGTCGTCGAAGATCAGGAACGGATCGACATACGCGCCGCGGAAGTAGAATTGCAGTTTCTCATTGGGCCCCTGTGCGCCGCCGCCCAGCTTCCAGGTGGGCCTGAGACCCGTGAGCGTCGCGCGCTGATAGGCGTCGATCTCGCCCGGCGTCATGCCGCGAAAAAAGTCCCAAGATTGATTGTACTCGCGCACGTGGTCGAGGCAGAACCAGTAATATTCGTTGAGCGAGTTCCGGCTTTTCGGCGCGCGGTGCGAACCGCCTGCTTCGCAGCCCGGCTTGTCGCACAGACGCGTCGGTTTGATCACAGGCTGGCGCTTGACTCGCAGATCCTGTGCCCAACGTGACGCGTGTTTCGTACTCTCACCCATGGCACGGAGAAGTATGGGAACGACCGGTTAAGAAGACAAGAAAACCTCTCGCTTGACATTGTTCCGGGAATGACTCACGAGCGCTTTGAAATGACGATCACGGAAACCATACGAACAAAGCTTGAGGCAGCTTTTTCGCCGCTGAAGCTCGACGTGCGCGACGAGTCGGCCCAGCATCACGGCCACGCCGGGTGGACCGAGGGTGGAGAAACACACTTCCGTGTGGCGATTGTGTCAGCTGCCTTCGAAGGCTTGAACCGCGTTGAACGCTATCGCCGGGTTCATGAGGTGCTCGACGCGGAACTGAAGGGCCGCGTCCACGCGCTGGCGCTCACGCTGCTAACGCCCGGCGAAGCCTCCCACCGCATGTAGAGCGGACCTGCCGCTCAAATTTGAAACGCCAAGATCGCCAAGCTGCTCGTGTACGCTTTCAAATTGCGGTGTCGTACAACCGCTGCTTTGTTTCCCGCAAAGCCGCAAAGCCGCTAAGCCGCAAAGAAGTAAGAACTGATCTCCTTCGGCGCGAAGCGCTTGTTGGGCGATTGCACGGCGCCTGCGGCGCCAAGGTGGCTCACTCGTCTTGGCGGCTTAGCGGCTTTACGGGAAACAATAGGGCAGGTGTGACAAGCAGGGCAGCCACGATTAAGCAGGCAGTTTGGCGTACTTGGCGTTTCAGATCGAAGCGGCTTCACGCCGCCGGTGACGCGGGCTCCGCCGCTTTCGACGGCGTGACGCGGAGCGCGGTGATCTGGTTTTTTTGCCGCCGCAGGACCTCGAACTTGAAGCCGTGGAAGCTGAACACCTGTGCGATGTCCGGGATCGCCTGTGCCTCGTGAATGACCAGCCCAGCAATCGTCGTCGCCTCCTCGTCCGGCAGGTTCCAGTTCATGACCCGGTTGAGTTCACGGATCGTGACCCATCCGTCGACGTTGACGCTGCCGTCCTGCTGCGGACGCACGCCGGACACCGGAACGTCGTGCTCGTCGC
>JBKJZU010000275.1:0-2911 GCA_046715015.1 Micropepsaceae bacterium | reverse complement strand
TCAGCCCCCAAGACAAGGCCGGCGCTTACTACAACCGCGGCTCCGCCTACATCCGCCTGGGCGAGGGCCCAAAGGCCTTGGCTGATCTCAACGAGGCCATCCGGCTCAAGCCAGACTTCAGCCGTGCCCTGCAAACACGCGCCGGCATCTACATTGCGCAACGCAAATTCGACGCTGCGATCAAGGACCTGGATAAATCCATTTTGATCGATCCCAAGTCGTCCACGGCGTTCAACAACCGCGGCATGGCTTACATGGGAAAGAAGGATGGCGCCAAAGCTGTCGCCGACCTGACCAAAGCGATCGAACTCGATCCGAAAGATCCGGTCTCGTACACAACGCGCGGCAGTGCCTATCTGATTATCGGCGACAAAGCGAAAGCGATGGACGATCTCTCCAAGGCGATCGCGATGGATCCAAAGCAGACGGTCGCCCTCTACAATCGTGGCATGCTGTACGTCGAAAAAGGCGACAAGGCGAACGCGAAGGCCGATTTTGAGGCGGTATTGGCAGTCACGCCAAGCCACAAGGACGCCAAGATACAGCTCCAAGCACTCGCCAAGTTGGGAGCCTGATCATGTCGCGCTTCTTGATTGTGGCGGCAGCAACCGCCGCCCTTGCGCTGATACCCTGGCCTGCTGACGCAAAGCCAAAGGCCAAGTCGGGGACCCAACTGACGCAGATGGATTTGCGCGTCTGCATGGGCGTCGACGGGTCGAAGCCTGAAGACCAAATTCCCATTTGCACGAAGATCATCAACTCTGGCTTGGTGAAGCACCCGCACACCGGCGACTACTACGCCACGCGAGGAGCCGCCTATTTCGCTTTGGGCCAGCTTGACCACGCCATGGCGGACATCAACAAGGCGATCAGCATACGCAAAGCGCCGGAGTTTTATTTCCAGCGCGGAATGCTCTGCATGGCGCTTTCCGACATCTCGAGCGCCAAGGCCGATTTCGACGAAGTCATCAAGCTGAAGCCTGCGCTCGCACCGCCGCACTTCATGCGGGGCGTTGTAGCTTACGTTTCAGCCGACTTCGCAGAAGCACAATCCTTCTTTGACGCGACGTTGAAGCGCGTGCCGACCGACTACAAGGCACTCTACGGCCGTGGCGTCGTCAAAAAGAAGCTCGGCGACGAAAGCGGCGGCAACAAGGACATCTCGGATGCTCGCGGCATGAGCGATCGCGTCGAAAAGGAAATGGCGCAGCTTGGCATCAAGCTTTAGTCAGCCGGTTGAACGAAAAAGCCGCCCTCCTTCGAGGGCGGCTTTTTTGTTGTCCCAGGGCGTCCTGCGGAACTACTGAGCGCGCCCGCTTAGAATGGCCGACACCTCATCGATGCTGCCTGTCGGCGCGCCATTCGTCGTCGAGCTCGACGCAGAATTCGCATTCGCGGTCGACGATTGATTGCCGTCCGAATCCTGATCGACGTCGACGATCGCACCATCGGAATTGTTCACGATGATGCATGTGTTGTTCGCCGTCGCCGACGAACCCGCACCGTTCGAATTTTCGCCCTGGCCGCCGCTCGTGCCACCGCAAACGACTGTCGTTCCGCCGCCGGAGCCCGCGCCGCCCGTGCCGTTTCCGTCCTCGACGTTCTTGATGACCACAGCCGCACTCAACCGGTTCGTCGGCGTGAAGTTCCACGGTTCCTTGCCGCCCAGCGGGTCGGCGCTCGCGGTCGAAAGGCCGAGCAGGCAAACGCTCACCGCGCCAGCCAAGGCCGCGCTTATTTGAAACTTCGTCATGACTTCACCCATTTCCTTGAATGTTCAAGATGGCGGCGGGGTGCATAGCCCCGCCGCCCTTGCCTCTTATCCGACCCGGCTTAGTCCGTCGGGTCCACGTTGCCGACCGAAATCGACACGTTGTTGCCAACTGCAGTAGCGACCGAGCTGACCAGCGGAACCACCGGATCCAGCGACGCCGGGTTGTCGTCAGGCGACGTGATCAGGCGCAGGCCCGTGTAGTTGTCCACCGAGACTCCGCTGACGTTCGAAACCGCGCTCACGTTGGCATACGCAAATTGCGTAATGTCAGCGATCACGATGTGGTTCGACTTGCCAAGGCAGTCCGTCGTGCACGTTCCGTTGACATCCGACTCAAGATCGACCGAGATGTTGTTGGCAACGGCCGTGGCCGAGCTTTCAACACTCGCGTTGTGGATGTCGTACACGTTGGAGTACGCGTGGATGTCGGCTGCTTGCAAAATGCCGGCTGCCGCGCCCAATGTGAACAGCAACGCGAGATCGGTATGTAGGTTGCCGCTCTCGTGGTACTGACCGTTGAGGCCCGTGCCGAGGTCTGCGTAGTCGTAGTTGTACCGCGTATTCGCCACGAACTGGCCGTCGTGCAGATAGACGGGGACGTCCGAAGTGATGGACTGGTTGTTGCCAACCGCCGTCGCAACGCTACGCACGATCGGGAGTTCCGTCGGAGCGTACTCCGAAGGATCAACCCACACCGGGATGTAGCAATAGCAGTACCGGATGTATTCCCAGTGCCCGTCTTGGTCTTGGCTGTTGTAGACGTGGCTGACCGTCGAATGTGCGCTCAAGTTCCCAAGGAAGATCTGCAACTTCTCAACTTCGACCAAGCCCGTCGTATCAACGTTCAAATCAATCCAAACGTTGATATACTCGCGCTGCTCGACTGTCTTCTTCCAACTCCAGTCGACATTGTCGAACGCCATGGCGGGAGTCGCCATCGCGCCGACTGCGAGAACGGCCATGCTTGCCGCAAGGATCCTCGCACTCTTTAGGGTCTTCATTTAGTGGTCTCCCCATTAGGTTTTAGCTGCTCTAGATAGGACGACATGTGGTCGTTCTCTACGAGGGCGCAGCTGGGGTCCCTCGGTAGCCGGAGAAAGTCGGTCATAATTTGATAGACGGCCATTTCGGCGACGG
>JBKJZU010000274.1:0-2698 GCA_046715015.1 Micropepsaceae bacterium | reverse complement strand
TCGACAGCGACCAGCCAGGAAAGCCCGTGCGTGAGCGACTCGCGCCATTTCTCTTCGAAGACGGAATGGGTCGGCGGCACCTCGTCGAACGTGCCGAGCCCGTTCAACACGTGATGCGCATAGATGGCATGCAGCTGAGCGATATCGCTCAAGCTCGCGTCGCGCACCAAAAGCGTCATTGCGCCGCTTGGGCGGAGGGCAGGCTCGAACGCAGATAGCGCCAGTCGACTTCGCCCATCGCGCGCACCAGCGTCGTCATCGCCAGCGTCACGCGCCTCAGGCCGGACGTCCGCTCGATCCGCTCTTCGTCCATATAGAGTGCGCGATTGATCTCGATCTGCAGCGCATGCAGGCCAAGCGCCGGGCGCCCGTAATGCTCCGTCGAATAACCGCCCGCATAGGGGTTGTTGCGAACGACCGCAAAGCCCTGCATGCCGAGCGCGCGCTCGATCATGTCGGTGAGGCGCCTGGCGCACGACGTGCCGAACCGGTCGCCCAGCACGATGTCCGGACGCGTCACGCCGATGTCTTGGTCGAGCGGACCGCCGACTGACGGCATCGAGTGGCAGTCGATCAAAACCGCATAACCGAACTGCTTGTGCGTCGTCTCGATCAGGTTCCGAAGCGAGGCGTGATAGGGCTTGTAATAGGTCTCGATCCGGCTCTGCACCTCGGCAAAGCTGATCTTGCGCGGATAGATCTCGGCCCCGTCGCGCACCACGCGGGCGATCGTCCCGAGGCCCGCGGTCACGCGTGGGCTGCGCGCATTCACGAACTGCGGCAGCGGCCCATCGAACATGGCGGGGTCGAGCTCATAGGCCTCGCGGTTCGGATCGACGAAGGCGCGCGGGAAGTGCGCTTTGAGCAGCGGAGCGCCCAAAGCCGGCGCGGAACCGAAGATCTCGTCCACAAAACTGTCTTCGGAACGTCGTATTGACGTCCCGTCGAGACGCGTCGCCTGCAAAAAACTCTTGGGATAAACCCGCCCCGAATGTGGCGAGGCGAACACGAACGGCAGGGTTTGTTCCGCCGGTGCGACCACTTCGAATGGGGGATCGATAGTGGAACCCCGCCTGTCGCTACCGCCTGTTAGCCGCACGATTTAACCTTTGTTTGAGAGGTTCCAGTGGAACATCGAAGCGTTACGCGATCAAGTCCACTGCCGCCGCATGCAGGTTGCAAAACTAACCGTTCGGCGTCAAAGGCTTGGCTGTTGCAGGCAAACCGCCGTAAGATTCGCCAAGTGCATGCCGGGGTGGGCCGGCGGACAACCGAAACCCGGGGGCACGTAAGGAACCATGGCGAAGATATTGCTCGCCGAAGACGACGAATCGATGCGCCGCTTTCTAGCCACGGCGCTGGAGAGGGCGGGCCACGAGGTCGCCTCGTTTTCGCAAGGTGAAGAGGCGTTCCACTGCCTGGAAGCGGGCAGCCGCTTCGATCTGCTCCTGACCGACATCGTCATGCCCGTGATGGACGGCATCGAGCTCGCGCGCAAAGCGGCCGACGTCGCGCCGCGCATGAAGATCATGTTCATCACCGGCTTCGCGGCCGTGGCCTTGAACCCGAAAAGCAACGCCCCAAAGGACGCCAAGGTTCTGTCGAAACCGTTCCACCTTCGCGACATCGTGAACGAAGTCGAACGCTTCATGGCCGCCGCGTAGCTTAAAGACCCGCTAACTGCGAAGCACCGACGCTCCTTTGAGACGACTCAAAGGGGAAGCCGATGCGCGTATTCGGGGCCATGATGGCGCTGCTCGTCTGCGCCGGCGCCGCGCACGCGGACGAGGCGCTCGATCTGCCGGGCACGATGGCCCGCGTGGAAGCGCTGATGAAAGGGCAGGGCATCGACGTTTCGGGCTATGCCGCAACCGAGGCCCCCACGCTCGAATTCGTGAGCGCATCGCACCCCTATCTGCAGGGCAACGACGGCGGCTACGCCGGCGGCCACGTCTATGTGAGCGAGGCGCGCATCGAAGCCTGCACCGACCTGATCGTCATCCACGAACTGGTGCACGACGCGACGGTCAAGCACCGCCTGTTCGCGTCCGTACCGCTGGAGCACCTGAAAGCCGCGATCGAAGCGCTGGCCGACAGCGTGACCGCGGCTGCGGCGGAAACGCCCTACCGCCCCGGCTGCCTGCCGCGCCGCCATTACGCGTGGGACAGGCCCGAACTGGCGAAACTCGCGCTCGCCCGCTGACATCTTGTTTTGAGGGGGAGGCATCGCTATACGGTTCGCCTCCCGAACGCGGCGCTTAAAACCGCGGTCGACTGAAGTGGGCGTGTAGCTCAGCGGGAGAGCACTACGTTGACATCGTAGGGGTCACAAGTTCGATCCTTGTCACGCCCACCAGCCTTCGCTCGCGAAGTGAGCGAAGGCTGCCACGCCGAAGCCACTTGGCGAAGGCGGGCGTGACGCGAGCTATGGCTTGGCAAGCCCACCGCGTGTCCCCCGACTTGTCCGCCGTAGCTTTAGCGAAGGCGGAAGCTTGAGCGATAGTGAATGCGAAGGGGGACTGAGCGTATGCCCGCTCACCCCGCGCCCTGTTCGTCCTTCACGAAGTAGAGCCCGGCGCTGCCGGCTTTCTGCCACGCCACGCGCACGTGATGGTTCAGACCGAGGACGGGCGAGATGATGACGATATCGCCTTGCAAAGGGACGTGCGTCGTGAACTCGACCCGCGCGCCCAACGCG
>JBKJZU010000273.1:0-4630 GCA_046715015.1 Micropepsaceae bacterium | reverse complement strand
GCGCGTCGCTGATCCACCTCTTCTCCTCGACCAGGAGCTTGTGCATCAGCGCGATCTGTCCCGCCGGCCCGCCGAAGTTGACGCACCCGATATAGGCCCAGAGGCGAAGCGCTTCGCCGAAGGTCGGTAGATTCATCGGTTGCGTTCTCGCGCTTTGTTTAGCTCGGAAAGCGCTCGCGAATGGCACGATAGAGTGCGCGCATCCCCGTTGCTTCTCCGCCTTCAGGCCGGCCGGGCTTGGCCTTTACGTTCGCGGCCATGATGTCGAGATGTGCCCACGGTGTCGACTCGCGCACGAACTCGGCGAGATACAGCCCTCCGATGATCGCGCCTGCAAACGGTCCGTCGGCGACGTTGTTGAAATCCGCGATCTTGCTGTCGATCATTTTGCGATAGGGTTTCCACAGGGGAAGGCGCCAGATCGGGTCGGCCGCCTCCGTACTCGCGCGCAAGATCGTGTTCGCCAGATCGTCGTTGTTGGAGAACAGGGCCTGGACTTCGGGGCCGAGCGCGACGCGGGCGGCGCCTGTCAGGGTCGCAAAGTCGATGAGCATTTCGGGGTCTTCCTGATCCGCCTCGTAGAGGGCGTCGCAGAGTATCAGGCGACCTTCGGCGTCGGTGTTGCCGATTTCGACCGTCTTGCCGCTGCGCGTTTTGATGATGTCGAGCGGTCTCACCGCGTTGCCTGCGACCGAGTTCTCTACAGCTGGGATGAGCACGCGAAGGCGGATGGGTGTGTTTGCCGCCATGAGAGCGCTGGCCAGTGCGAGGACTGTTGCGGCGCCGCCCATGTCTTTCTTCATCTGCAGCATGCTCGCCGGCGGTTTCAGGTCGAGACCGCCAGTGTCGAAGCACACGCCCTTGCCGACGAGCGTCACTTTCGGTGCCGCGGGGTCGCCCCAGCGGATGTCGATCAGGCAGGGCGGACGACTGCTTGCGCGGCCGACCGCGTGGATCGTCGGATAGTTCTGCGTGAGCAGGTCGCCGCCGGAGATGATCGTGCACTGCGCGTCGAACTGCTTGGCCACGACTGCGGCTGCGGAGGCGAGTTCCGGCGGCCCCATGTCTTCGGCGGGCGTGTTGATCAAGTCGCGTGCAAGGAAGATCGCGTTCGAGAGGCGTTCGACCTCGGCGCGGTCGGCGTGCGCCGGCCAGACAAGCGTCGCGAACGCGCGCTTGGGCGCCTTGTAACGGGTGAAGGCATAGGCCGCGAGCGCCCAGCCGAACGCCATGTCGGTTGCCTGATGGCGCGCGGGCTCTTCGGCGAGGCGATAGGTGCCCTCAGGCAGGGCGTCGGGTAGGCTCGCCAGCGACCAGATTGGCTCGCTGCGCGAGGATACGCAGACGACAACTTTCGCGGTTCGTCCGTCCCGTTCAGGCACGAACGCGAACTTACCCTCGTCGGCGGTGAACCCGACCGCCTTCAACCAATTGCGATCTATGTCCGGCGCTGTGGCCAGCCAGGTATCGAATTTCTCCTTCTCGACGAGAACGAGCGACGTTGCTTGCTGTGCAGTAGGTGTGAGTGCGATACTCATGCTGTCTCCTAATTATCCGTTGAAGTTCTGGACTGCACCCATACCTGCGGCGCGGGCGCGTTCGTAAATGCGTGCGGCGGCGGTGACGTCCTGCACCGCCGTACCGGTGGAATCGAACAGCGTTATCTCGGCGTCGTTGTCGCGGCCGGGGCGCTGACCAACGACAAGTTCGCCGAGCGATGCGTGAACGTCCTTGGCGGTCATCACGCCGGCGGCGATGGCGTGGTGTAGATCGCCCATGACGGCGCATTGTTCCAGCACGTCGACCACCACCTTCGCGCGCGCCATGAGACGGGGCGCGATCTCGCTCTTGTGTGGGTGGTCGGCGCCAACGGCTGCGATGAACGTACCGGGACGGATCGCGTCTTCATCGAGGAATGCTTTGCTTGACGTCGTGCAGGTGACGACGATGTCGGCGCTTCGGGTTGCAGCACGCATGTCGTTGGCGTGCTCGACCTGGAAGCCCAAGTGGGTGGAGACGGCGGCCGCGAACGAAGCGGCCGCCACGCCGTCGATGTCCCAGGCGAAGACTCTTCGTAACCGGAACTCGCATGCGAGCGCTGCGAGTTGTGCGCGGGATTGGGCGCCGCAACCAATGATCGCGACGGCCTCCGCGTTCGGGCGCGCGAGGCGGGTCGCCGCGAGCGCTGTCGCGGCCGCGGTGCGGCGCAGCGTAACCTCGGTCGTATCCATCATCGCCAACAGACGTCCGTTACGGGCGTCGCAGAGGACGATCGCGCCTTGGATCGTAGGCAATCCATTTGCCTTCGGGTTCGATGGAAAATTCGCGTTTACTTTGACGACCGCGTAACTCGCGAGGCGTGCGGCCTTGGCGTGGAATCCACCGTGCTCGACCGGGATGTGCAGCGGCGGCGGTGCCACCGCTTGTCCCGTCGCCAGCGCTCGGAACGCTTCCTCGGCGGCCGCAAGATCGTCGCTCGCCGTCATGAACGCGCCGATTTGAGCGCGCGTTAGAACCAGCGTCGGTCGATGGTTGGCTGTCGATTGGCCAGGTCTATTCTCGTCCATTGCTCCTCCCGTGCGCAGATTGCGCCGGCAAAAGCAGAGCTTGGACGACTATCGTCTGAAGGGGAGCCTGCATCCCCACGCATGTGTCTTAACAGCAGTCTGATAGCACTTCAAGGACCTCTTTGATATTGATCCGTCTACTGATTAATTATCCAGCGCGCCGTTCGAGGATGAGCATGCGCCAAGCGAGTGCGATGTAGACGATGCCGGCCGCACCGTCTAACCAGGCGCGGACGCGGCGATCTCGCGCTAGAGTTTCTGCGGCACGGCCGGAGGCAATCGACAACGCACCGAGCCAGGCAATGCCGATCGAAATGTGAATCAGCGCTAGGACGACAATCTGAAGCGGCACGTTGCCCAACGACGGGCTGGTGAACTGCGGCAGGAAGGCGACATAGAAGATACCGACTTTGGGATTGAGAACATTGGTGAGAGCGCCACGACGAAACGCATCCCACGACGCGGTCTCGCCCATGGCCTTGGAAAGCGTTCGGTTGCCGCGAATTCCCTTGTAGAAGGCTTGCAGCGCGCCGAGGCCGATCCACAGGAGATAGAGCGCGCCTGCGATCCGCAGCGCATCGAAGGCTGCCGGCGACGCGGCGATCAACGCGGAGATGCCGAGTGCCGCCATCGTCGCGTGGGCGAGGCAACCTGCGGCAACTCCGAGCGTTGCAGCAACGCCCACCCGCGCGCCGGACGCACTGGATGCAAGGACAAACATAGTATCCGGGCCGGGTGAAAGCGTCAGCGCTGTCGCGGCGGCGAGGTACGCGAGGAGGAGGGTTGGATCGAGCAGCATCGATGGTTCTTCCTCAGCGCTTCGGGAGAGTGTCGTAAAGTTCGCAGACGCTGCGCCAATTGATCGCGCTCATGAAAGCGTCGACGTAAGCGGCGGCTTTCGCGCCGTAGTCCATGTGGTAGGCGTGTTCGTACATGTCGAGCGCGAGGATTGGCGTAGCGCCGGCGATTGTCATCGTGTGGTCGGCGGCCCAACTGTTGACGAGCCGATTTTTACGCGATGAGTGACATAAGAGAACCCAGCCCGAGCCGCCGCCTTGCGCCTTGCCCATGGCGGCAAATTCGTTGCGCCAGGCATCGACGCTGCCGAAATCGCGTGTGAGGGCGGCGGCGAGCCTGCCATCGGGCGTGCCTGAGGGTCCGATATTTGCGAAGTAGAGTTCGTGCAGGATCATCGAGTTCATGGCCACGAGTTCTTCGCGCTTCAAGCCGTTGATGATGAATGTGGGTACGACGGACCAGTCGAGCGTTCTCAATTGTGCCTCGATGGCGTTCAACCGCTTCACGGCGCCGGTGTAGTTGTTCTCGTAGTGGCTGGTCAGCAGTTTGGCGGACAGACCGTTGATCGCGTTCGGGTCGAACGGCAGGGGCCTTGGATCGTATGTCATCGTGTGCTCCGTTGGTGCCGCGCGGTCATGCGATCTTCGGGGGCCAGGCATGGGTTTCGTCGCGCGCTTGCAGGAGCCAGGCGTAGAACGCGTCGTACATCGTGAGCCCGTGACGCAGCATTTCGTGATCGTCGGGAAACATGCGCGAGAGTCCCAACGACATTGCGTAGAGGCCCGGCGACTGCGGGGTCAAATCGAGGCGGCTGGTGTCGGCGCCGCGGACGATTTTCGCGAGCTCGTCGAGGCCGGGTGCGGTCAGCGCGAAACGTTCGACGAAGGCGTCGAACGAGCAGCGTTCGCCGTCGTGTTCGAACGGGGCGCCGGGGATGTCGTAGGCGATCGCCTTTTCGCGCTCGGCGGTCGCGAAGACTTCTTTCGCGCGGACGTAAAGGAATTCGGCCTTCGGGTCGATGAAGCGCAGGATCAACCACGGGCAGGCGATGCGGTCGATCTTCGGGCGTTCGCGCGTGACCCATTTGGTCGGCCGGCGCGCGCCAAACAGTTTGTCCAGTTCGGATGCGATTCTTGGTGAAATGCTCATGACAAGCCCCTCGTGTCTAAACGAGGCAGAGCTTGGATGGGCGACCATCTGGGAACCGGGAGCCTGCCGCTATCCCGATGAAGGGAACATAGGGCGGGGCCAAGCGATGTTCAAGC
>JBKJZU010000272.1:0-4312 GCA_046715015.1 Micropepsaceae bacterium | reverse complement strand
GCAGGTCGCGCGAGGTGACGATCTCGTTCCAGGCGGCGGCGTCGCTGAGCGGGCGGACGAGATCGTCCGGCAGGACTTTCGAACGCTTCGGTAGGTGCGTCGCGGTCACTTGGCCGACATTGCCCGCTACGTCCGCGTAGATGATGTTTTGCGGCGAGATCGAGTACGCTTCGAGCGCGGTTCGAAACTCGTCCCAATTGTGCGCGCGTTTGAGTTTCAGCATCGCGGTGATTTCGTCGGACGGGTTGTGACCGAGCCAGCGCAGCGCGAACTCCTCGCCCTTGCGCTTCGGCAGGACGGCCGCGTCCGAGAGGATGGGGCCGACCGGCGTGTCGCGCACCGTGATCTCGCCGTCGAACCACCAGCGCGTCTTCACGGGGACGGTGCGCGTCTTGATCTGGTCGCGCGGCAGGCTTCGCACATCGAAGAGGTCGCTGCCGGCGGAGCGCATGTTCGTGCCGCCCCAGGCGATGTTCTCGTTGCGGCCGACGGCGACGAACGGCACGCCGGGCACCATGAAGCCCACCATGTTGTAGGAGGGCGACTTCACGCCGGCGAGCACCCAGAGATTCGGCAGGCTGATGCCGAGGTGCGGGTCGCTGGCGATGATGGCGGCGCCGGTGCCGGTCTTCGACGCGGCCACCGCCATCGAGTTCGAGCCGTTGCGGCTCATCGTCGAGAGGATGCGCGAGAACTCGTTCGCGGCGGTGCGTTCGTCCCACGCGAAGGACGGGGCGGAGGTCGTACCTTCCTCGAGGACCTTTGCCCAAAGGGCCGGCCAATCCTTGCGTTCGCGCAACGGCATCAAACGAATCCAGGCGAACCAAGAGACGTCAACGGAGGCGAGGCGGCCAATGGTGAGGATCTCTTCGCTGCGCCACGGTTCCTTGTCGAGGCCCAGCAGCGCGTATTCGTGCGGCAGTTCCTTCACGTTCGCTTGATAGTGATTCACGCCTTCCACGAACGCGTCGAGCCAGGCTTTCGTGTCAGCCGGCATCGCGGCGTAGACGGCGGGCGACGTGCGGCCGAGGTCCAGGATGCGCAGCGCGTGTTCGATGTCGGCGACTTGCGGGATCGGGCCTGCCATCTCCGAGATGCGGGCTTGGCTGACGCGGCGCATGACTTCCATTTGGCCGAGCCGCAGATGCGCGTGCACGAGGCCGAGCGCGAACGCCGCGTCGCGATCGGTCGTGGCCTCGATGAACGGCACTTGATGCTCGTTCCACCAGACCGTCACCGGGCCTTGAACGGGGGACGCTTCGGCCGGGATCATCGCGAGGCGCTGATCGAGCGTGCGCGGTTCGGGCAGCGGCGTGAAGACGGCGCAACCGGCCAGCGCGGGGCCAAGCAGCAGGGCGAAGAAGGTACGCACGGTTACGGGCATAGGTGGGTCCGGCTCGGGAGGGTTGCGGGCTTGAGCGTATATTGGGATGACGGGCTTGCCAAAGAAGGGCACGGCTGAGCGGGGCCCCCGGTTCACCGATTCAACGCGGGCAAGCCGGCGAGCCAGGTGTCGATCGTGGAGAAGTAGGCCGGATGGATGGCCGTGCGTTTCGGGTACTCCGCGCGAACACCGGTATCTGCCACCATAAACAGATGGTTGGCGTTCTCCATGACGCGATCGTGAAAGCGTGTTCCTGCCGGGATTAGCGTTTTCAGCAGGTCGCGGTTGCGAGCCGGGGGCACGAACACGTCCTTCGACCCGAATAGGGCCAGGACGGGAACGTTCGTCCGGCGCCAATAGGGCGCGGGATCGAAGTCAGCGGCGAGGCGAATGAAGGTTCGCTCGGGCGCGTCAGCGGCCGCCGGCGGGGCAAGAATCCACTCTGCTTTCGCGGCGGTTGCTCGGCGGTGCGCATCATCGATTGCGCTCCACGGAATGCGACCGCGCGAAACGTCGGTATCGAGCTTGTAGTAGGCGAGTGCCTTTGCGATCTCCTCGGGCGGAAAGCCGTAAGCGACGAGTTCCGCTTCGACGTTGTCCAGAATCTGCTGACCTGGTGTCGTCGCTGCGCCGGCATGCATCACGATGAAATCCACGGCGTCCTGCGCGGCGAGTTGCGGCATGATCCAGCCTGCTTGGCTCGCGCCCCAAACGCCGAACGGTCGCGGCGAGGGTGGGCATGCAGCGATCACGGCGCGCGCATCCGCGGCAAGTGTCTCGAGGCTCGCGAGGCGCCAGTCGCCTTGCGACTCGCCGGAGCCGCGTTTGTCGTAAGTGACGACTGCCCAGCCGCGGGCGACGAAGTGGAACGCCCACAGGTCGAGCGCCTTCTTCGGCGCCGGACCCGAGCCGTAGACCATCAGCATCGTGCCGATGGGTTTGCGATCCGCGCGGTGCGCGACTTCGGCCGAGAGCGAGACGGCGCCGTTGCGCGCCGTGAACGGCCGTCGTTCTACTTCGACCAGTGCTAGGCGGCGCGCGTCGATCGACAAACCGCCGGCGCCCATCGTGACCGACGCGACGGGCGTACCCGACGCATCGAACGTCGACAGCATGGCGATCTTGGTTTCGGTCGCGAGCCTGCCTGCACGGTTCTTCGCATAGTCGAACAGGAAGGGCCCGGCGCCGAACTCATCGAACTGTCCAATGGCTCCGTGTGCCTCGCCGTCGCTGAAGAGAGCCCGAAGGGGAACTATCGACAACGCGTATGCCGCCGACCACAGCGGTGCGGTGACGAATGCGGCGAGCACGTCGCGGCGCTTCATTGCGTTTCCCCAGGTCTTCGGCGGGATTGCGGAGCCAAGCTTATACGAAGGTGCGAGGATTCAAGCACATACAGTAGCCTGCGATTTTCCTTGTTCACTATTTGTTCTTATGACAAACTCGCGGCCTTTTTATGATGCGAGGAGGTTTTCATGTCCGTGACGCTTTGGACGAAGTTCTATTGGTCGAATTGGCTCGGCGACGCGAAGCTCCGGTCATGTTCGATCGGCGCGCGGGGCTTGTGGATGGACATGCTTGCCATCGCTGCTCAGAACGACCCGGTCGGCTACATCGTCGTGCGCCAAGGCAAGCTGACAACGCTTCTGTCGCGTGTAGCGGGTATCCCGGAACAAGAAGCCGAGGGCTATTTCTATGAGCTTTTCGATGCAGGCGTCATCCATATGGACGAGCACGGCCGCATCTTCGACCCGCGCATGATCCGCGACAATGAAAACCTGCAGAAGGCAATCACGTCGGGACGGCGTGGTGGGCGCAAGAGTCGTGATGGCAAGAAGGGAATATTCAAACCCTCCGAGGGTGCCTCCGGGTGAGCGTTCGAGCTAGATACTAGATGCCAGACACCAGACGCTAGAAGCTAGAACCCAGAAGCAATTATCCAATAGCCAGCAGCCACTGCCAGTGGCCGGTTGCGGCTGCCGCCGCTGCAGCAGCAGCGCTGCTTAAGGTTTTGGTTCGGGTTTCGCGCTGACGACGTGGGTGATGGTCAGGTGGCGCGGGTAGGCGCCCATGTGGCCGTAGTGGCCGGGTTCGCTCAGCGTGCCTTCGACCACGGCGCGGATGCGCGAGCCGAAGCGTGGGCCTGCGTTCGGCGGCAGCGCGGCTTTCATTTCGGCTTGCGCTTTCGGCTCCAGCGTCGCCCACCAGCTCTCGCCGCTGCCGTCGGCGGTGAAGGCCTGCATCTCGAAGGCGAGCGCGTAGACGCCGCTGAAGCGCTGCGGGCCGGTGTGCGTCGTGCAGGCGGCGAGCAACAGGGCGAGTGCGATGGCGGTGGCGATTCGGGTCATGGCGCGGCGTCCAGGTTTTCGGGTGTGCGTTCGTCGAAGGCGTCCATGCGGCGGACGGTCCCCAAGCCCAGCGTGTCGAACTCGTCGAGGCCGTTGGCGCGCGCGAGGCCGATCGTGTGCAGGGCGGCGTTGATGGGGCCGGCCGTGTGGGTCGTGGGCGGGAGCGCGAGCTTGCCCGCCAGCCACGCCGCGGCACCCTGAACGCCGGCGCCGCCGAAATAGTCCGTCTCGCCGTAGGCTATCGGTCCGTGTACGGAGCTTTCGCGGGCGAGCTCCATCAAGGCCTCAGTCAAGCGCCAGAACTCGGGCCCGGCCAATTCGCTCAACCCTTCGCGCGCCACGACCGCGTCGAACGCATCGTCGCCGACGGGCACGAGCAGCAGCTCCGGATGGTTCAGCTTGTAGACCGGTGCGTTACCCATCGCGCGCGAGAGAGCGATGGCTGCGCGACGTTTGGCAATGAACGTGGCGATGACGTGGGTCATGGCTTCAAGTGCGGGGCGGGACGCCTTTGGCGAGGACGATGACGCCGGTCGAGCCGTCCCAGCGGTCTTCCACGATTTGGCGGTAGCCGGGCGAG
>JBKJZU010000271.1:0-13110 GCA_046715015.1 Micropepsaceae bacterium | reverse complement strand
ACGGGCTAGTACGCGTAAATCAGGGCCGGCGCGCCGTGCAGGACTTCGTCGCGCGCGTGGCGGCCGCCCAGGCGCTCGGCCACACGAACAGAGCGGTCGTTGCCGCGGATAATGGCGCTGATGATGGTGCTGCGGCCGAACTTTTCGGCACCCCAGTCCAGGGCCAGGCGCGAGGACTCGGTCGCGTAGCCTTTGCCCCAATGCTCGCGTCCGATGGTCCAACCGAGTTCGAGGCCGGGCCATTCGTAGGGCGGGTGGAAGTAACCGACGCGGCCGACGAACGTGTCCGTTGCGCGCTCGACGAGCGCCCACTTGCCGCAACCTTTAAGCAGCCAGTGGCCCATATGCAGAGCGATGTATTCCCATGCCTGGCGCGGCTTGGGTTCGACTGTGCCGTCGGGACGCAGATAGCGCATCACTTCGGGGTCGCTGTGCAGAGCGGTGAGAGCCGGCACATCGTCCTCGCGGAATGCGCGCAAGACCAAGCGATCGGTGGTGAGCGTGGGAATGATCATCGTTTGCTTCCCACGCTCAATTTGATCAACCGAGCTTCGGTTCGAGTTTCTTGCACGCGTCGATGAGGCCGCGCACCGCTTCGACGGATTTTTGCAGCATCGCGTTTTCGTTGGGCAAGAGGTTCAGCGAGATCACCTTCTCCACGCCGCCAGCACCGATGATGCAAGGCACGCCGACATAGAGGTCCTTCAGGCCGAACTCGCCCGTGAGGTGGGCGGCGCAGGGAAGGATGCGCTTCTTGTCCTTCAGATAGCTTTCAGCCATCGCGATGGCTGCAGTCGCAGGGGCGTAGAAAGCCGAGCCCGTCTTCAAGAGGCCCACGATCTCGGCGCCACCATCTCTGGTGCGCTGAACGATCTGGTCGAGGCGTTCCTGCTTGATCCAACCGAGCTTCACGAGTTCGGGGAGCGGGATGCCGGCCACCGTCGAGAACCGCGTGAGCGGGACCATCGTGTCCCCGTGGCCGCCGAGAACGAACGCGGTCACGTCTTCGACGGAAACCTTGAACTCGTCGGCCAGGAAGTGGCGGAAGCGGGCACTGTCGAGAACGCCAGCCATGCCTACAACCTTGTGGTGCGGGAGGCCTGAGAACTCCCGCAGAGCCCAAACCATCGCATCGAGCGGGTTCGTGATGCAGATGACGAACGCGTCCGGCGCGTGGGCCTTCAGGCCCTCACCAACCGCGCGCATCACACCGAGATTAATATTAAGTAAGTCGTCGCGGCTCATACCCGGTTTGCGGGGTACGCCAGCGGTTACGATCACCACGTCGGCGCCCGCGATGTCGGCGTAGGACTGCGTGCCTTTGTAGTGCGCGTCGAAGCCTTCGACCGGCGCGGATTGCGCGATATCAAGCGACTTTCCTTGCGGTAAACCTTCGACGATATCGAACAGAACAACGTCGCCCAACTCCTTCAATCCAATGAGATGCGCGAGCGTTCCGCCGATCTGTCCGCCGCCTATGAGAGCAATCTTGTTCCGAGCCATGTGAGGTCTTTCTTGGAAGTTGTGCGGGCGTTCACCCGTTCACCAACGCGATCCGTTGCGCATTGAGATTAATACGGGGACGCGTAGCGCATCACCCGACTCAATCGCAAGCGCACAAGCGCTGCGTGCACATGTGATTTATGCAACACTGTCAACTCAAATATTGATTCAAATAGTTTTCGCATGTAGGGTGCGACAACAATGTAGCAGTGCCTGCCAGTTCAAATTTTTGACGGATGGGCCCCACGTGTTTCGGGGGAAGGCGCGGCCCGGTTCTGTCGACCATGTGGAGTTAGGTTCATGCGTCTGGTCGCGCTTACTGCCATCCTCGCTTCGACGACCATTTTAGGCGGCTGTGCCGGTACGATTGCCGGGGTTTCGCTGAGTTCGATTTCTTCCTTTGCCGGTTTTGCATCGACGATTTTTACCGGCGCCGATCTCGGCGAACATGCCGTGTCGTTGGTGACAGGTAAGGACTGCCGCTTCTCCGAAGGCCTCGTGCGCGCCGACCGCGACATTTGCGAAGAGCCCGGATCAGCCGCCACACGCAATGACTTCCACGGCATCTTCGTCGAGCGCATCGAGGCGGACGGAACGGTCGTCTATGCCGCACCGAAATATATGCCCGTCAACATGGGCGCCGGCGAGGGTGAAGCGACCACCGACACGATTTGGGCCGAGATCAAGACCGCAAAGGCGAAGGAAGAAACCGAACGCCAACTCGCGCGCGCGAATGCGCAGCAGCAGATCGACGTTGCCGCCCTTGCAACGACGACCGTTTCCTCCGACTCGTTGGCGTTCATGCCGACGAACTCATCCGACTTCGTCGATGGGGATACGGCGAGCCAGACGGCAAGCACGCCTCGCTCGGTCGTGAATGCGGCGGGAACCAAGCCCGTTCAAGATACCAAGGCCACGCCAAGCACGTCCGTCGATACGGATCAACCGGCGCTTGATGCGACGACGTTTGCCGAAGCTTCTTCGCCGGTTGGCGAAGGTGGGCCATTCATCGCAACGGCGACGAGCGGCACGCCGGTAACGTCGAAGCTGATCAACGGCGAGCCCGTTGTGGTGCTGCGTCTTCGCCCGTCGATGAGTGCCGCGTCCGCAGCGCCGGTCGAAACCGCCGCGGCGACGCCGTCGGATATTCCCGAGTTCACGGAAACGGCAGCCCCGCTGCAACCGACAAAAGTCGCATTGCGGCCGGCGGCACAGCCGCGCTCGCCGCAGATGATCATCACCGACGTGCCGGTCCGGCCGACCTTCCCGGCGACGCCGACACGCGTTGCGCAGGTCGATCCGCTGGCGGCCGACACAGCGGCCAAGCCACGTACGAAGCCCGCACTCGAGAAGCCCGCCGCCGACAAGGCGACGGTCGAGAAGAAGCCCGCGGCGACGGCGCTGGTCGAAACGAAGGCCGCCACCGGCGCGCCGCGGAAGCCGCCGGTCCCGACCGATGCGTACGAGCCGCCTGAGGACGCAGCGTTTGTGGGCAGCGTGCCTGTGCAGACGCCGGTTGACGTGCCTGCGACGCCCGATGCCAGCGGCACCGCGTTCTCGCAGCCCGACGCCGCACCGGCAGCACCGTCGCCGCTGATCCCGATGCAGCAGGAATAGCGGCCTAGATTTCTTTCAATTTTGGTTTGTGTGCGCGCCCGAGATACTCGGGCGTTTGCATTTCTACGAGGCGCGAGGCCGTGCGTTCGAACTCGAACGAGCTTTCGCCTGCGGGGTAGAGCTGGTCCGGCGGCGCGGCTGCGGTGCAGACGAGCTTGGCGTTGCGTTCATAGAGTGCGTCGATCAGCGTGACGAAGCGCTTGGCCTCGTTGCGCCTTTCCGGGGTTAGGCGCGGGATGTCCTTCACGACGACGGCATGGAACGCGTCGGCGATCGCCAGGAAATCCTGAGGACCAAGGGCCGCCACGCAAAGCTGGTCAAACGTGAAGCGGGCCGCGCCGCGGGCTTGCTCGGGCACCTTGAGCTTGCGGCCCAGGACTTCGAGTTCGCCGGGCTCGCCCAGCGCCGTGCCCGTCAGGTCGTGCCAGACGGCGTCGCGAGCGGCGGAGGCGTCCGCGCTCAACGGCGTGAAATAAACGCGCGCGCGTTCGAGGTGCGCGAGCCGATAGTCGATCGGGCCGTCAAGGCACATCACGTCCATCCGGCTCTCGATCAGGGAAATCGCGGGAAGGAACAGCTGGCGGTTGATGCCGTTCTCGTAAAGCGCGCGCGGGTGGCGGTTCGAGGTCGCGACGACGACCAGCCCCTGCTCGAACAATGCTTCGAACAACCGCGCCAAGATCATCGCATCCGCGATGTCTTGAACCTGGAACTCGTCGAAGCAGAGCAACGCGGCATTCGCGCGGATGTCGGCTGCGACGCGGGCGATTTCGTTGCCGGGGTCTTCTTCGCGCCAGCGTTTCATCGCAACATGGACGTCGGCCATGAAGTCATGGAAGTGGACGCGGCGCTTCGGTGCGAAGGCGACGTTCTCATAGAACAGATCCATGAGCATCGACTTGCCGCGACCGACGGGGCCGTGGATGTAGAGCCCGCGCGGCGGCTGGAGCGCGCGACCTAAGCCGAACAACGACCGGCGGCCGGGGGCGTAGGCCTCAAGCTTCGTCGCGAGCGTATCCAGCGCCGCCGAGACCCGTTCTTGCGCGGGGTCGCCGGTCAGCTTCCGGTCGGCAACGAGCGCAGCGTAGCGTTCGGCGGGGTGCATCAATGGCCTTAAGAGAAAACCCGCCGGACGCGGCGGGCATTGGGACGCACGCGATACGTGGTTTGGCGGCGGCCGGTCAACTGGCGCGCCTTGCGGCTTTAGGACCGTTGGGCGTAGGCCTTGCGCTGCCCACTGGAGCTGCCATGCCGAACGCCCCAACGCCTGGTCCGTCGCTCCGCATTTTCGCGGGCGCCTTGTTGCGCGGCCTCGGGTGGGGGATCGCCGGCGCGACCGTTATCGCCGCGGTGGCCGCGATCCAATTCGCACCGAGCGAGACCCTGTTTCGCCAAACTCTTGAGGTCGCGGCGTGGACGGCGATGATTGCGAGCATTCTGGCGATATTTCCAGTCGCGCCAGTCGCAGGCGTCGTGGGCTGGCAGTTCTATCGCCGCGGTGTCGTCGCGCCAGCGGTCTATGCGGCCCTCGGTGCGCTTTCCGCACTTCTGGCGCCGCTTCTGGTGGTCGTCGCAGCGACCGAGACGATGCGGTATCCGGCAACACCAAACGCGGCCGACTTCGACGACGGCGTTGCTCAGATGGTGGTCGCCGGCATCGCGGTTGCCGGTGCATTCGGCGGGTTCATGGCGGGGCGCGCGCTTCAGCGTAGCGCGCAACCCTGAGCCACGTTAGTTCAAACGCTTGTAACGACCATCCAAGATGGCGCGCATGCCGCAATAGTCGCTGCAGTTTTTGGTTTGCACGATCATGACGTCATCGCCATCGGGGGCGATCGTCATACGGCAGGCGTTCGCGCCCTTGTCGTCATAGCGGATGACACCCTTGCCGCCGAGTTGGGCGCTGTCGGTGTCGAACGTGCAGGTGTGGTCTGCGGCACCGACCGTCAGGATGCTGACGGCGGCGTCGTACCCGAAGCGGACGATGCGCATCGAGCCACCCATACCTTCGGGTTGATACTCGCCGAAGGCCTCATACACGTTGACGCGCGGAGCCAGCGCTTTGAACTGCGCCTTATAGGCCGTGTCCAGACATTCGATGCTCTCGCCGCATGTGTCACGGCGAACGATGAACGCGCGTTGGCTTTGCACCACGTCGTTGCGCGCGTTGCCGCTTTGCGCGAGCGCGAGCTTGTAGAGGCGCGCGAGTTGGCGATCGGTCCACTGAAGTTCGGGGACTTCGCAGACCGTCTTTTCCGCGGTGCTGCGAGCTTTGGTGCAATCGTAGCTCGGCTGAGCAAAGGCCGGCGTCACCGCAAGAGCGGCGGCGATCAGGAACGCGGCGCAACGCAACATGCCTATCTCATGGTCGGGATGACGAAGCTGGAGCCTTCGCGCACGCCGCCTTTCGGCCAGCGAGCGGTTACGGTTTTGATCTTCGTGAAGAAGCGGACGCCTTCGGGACCGTGCTGATTTACGTCGCCGAACGCCGAGCGCTTCCAGCCGCCGAACGTGTGATAGGCCAGCGGCACGGGAATCGGCACGTTGATGCCGACCATGCCGACCTGCACTTTGCTGGCGAACTCACGCGCCGCGTCACCGTCGCGGGTGTAGATCGCCACGCCGTTGCCGTATTGATGTTTCGAGGGGAGGCTTGCCGCCTCCTCGAAGGTTTTGGCGCGGGCGATCTGCAACACCGGGCCGAAGATTTCTTCTTGGTACGTGCGCATCGTCGGCTTCACGTGGTCGAACAGCGAGCCGCCCAAGAAGAAGCCATCTTCGTAGCCCTGCATGCGGAAATTGCGCCCATCGACGACGAGTTCGGCGCCCTCCTTCACGCCCATTTCGATGTAGCCCTTCACTTTTTCGCGGTGTTCTCGGGTGACGAGCGGGCCGTAGTTCGCTTGCGGATCCGTGGGGAGCGAGACCTTCAGTTCTTCGACGCGCGGCTTTAGGCGGCGGACGAGTTCGTCGCCAACCTTGTCGGTGACGGGGACGGCGACGGCGATCGCCATGCAGCGTTCACCGGCCGAGCCGTAGCCCGCACCGATCAGATCGTCGACGACTTGGTCGAGATCCGCGTCGGGCATGATGATGGCGTGGTTCTTCGCGCCGCCCATCGCTTGCACGCGTTTCCCGTGCGCGGTGCCGGTCATGTAGACGTACTCCGCGATCGCGGTCGAACCTACGAAGCTGACCGCCTTGATGTCCGGATCTTTCAGGATGGCGTCGACCGCTTCCTTGTCGCCGTGCACGACGTTCAACACGCCGGGCGGTGCGCCCGCTTCAAGAAAGAGTTCGGCGAGGCGGAGGGGGACGCTTGGGTCTTTTTCGCTGGGCTTGCAGATGAACGTATTGCCGGCCGCGATCGCGACACCGAACATCCACATCGGGATCATGGCCGGGAAGTTGAACGGCGTGATGCCTGCGACGACGCCCAACGGTTGACGCATCGAATAGACGTCGATGCCGGTGCCGGCGCTTTCGGTGTATTCGCCTTTCATCAAATGCGGGATGCCGCAGGCGAATTCGATGACTTCGAGGCCGCGCTGAATGTCGCCCTTGCTGTCGGCGATGACTTTGCCGTGTTCGGCCGAAAGCATGTGCGCCAGCTCGTCCATATTCTTTTCGACAAGCGCTTTGAAGTTGAACATGACGCGGGCGCGCTTCTGCGGGTTTTGCGCCGCCCATTCCGGGAAGGCTTTCAGCGCCGCCTCGACGGCGCCACGCATTTCGGCCGTGGAAGCGAGGGGCGTCCTTGCCTGAACTTCGCCCGTCGCCGGATTGTAGATATCGCCGAAGCGGCCCGAAGTTCCCTTCAGGTGGCGGCCGGCCACGAAATGCGTCAGTTCCCGCACCATTGTTTTGATCTCCGCGTTTGGCGGGCTGTGTAGCACCGCCGCGCGCGCGCCTCCAGCGCTAGAGCAGCGCGAGCAACCGGGGGCCGAAAATCAGGAGGCCGATGGCCGTAGCGCCCGCGGCTGCAATCAGCACGGCGGCGGCGGCCACGTCTTTCGCCTGCTTGACGAGCGGGTGGAAATCCGGATGGGCAACGTCGCACAGGCGTTCGAACGCCGTGTTCAGCGCCTCGGCGCTCCAGACGATGACGATCGCGAGGATGAGGGCCATCCACTCCGCTGTCGGCAGGGCAAACCAGAACGCGAGCAGAACCACGGCGACCGTCGCCGCCAAGTGGAGCCACGCGTTGTGCTGGGTGCGCAGCATCGTGGCAATGCCCGCGAGCGCGTAGCTGATGCTTTTGATCCGCGCGGCAATGCTGAATTCAGCCATTGCCGGAGGCTCCCTCAGCCGCGCGGGACGGCGACCCAGTAGTCCAGGTCGAGAATGACTGTGGGGTCATACGTGCCGTCCGCTTGTTTGTCCGGAAATTCGGCGCAGGGACGATCCTTAAGCCCGACCGTGCGCAGCCTCAAGAAGCCCCAGTCATTACTGCTCGCGGCTTGGGCTTTATCCACGACTTCGCTCCACGCGTAGATCGTGTCGCCGGCGAAGCACGGTGCCACATGGCGGCCGGCGTTGATGCCGGTCACGAACAGCGCGTTCTCGAGGCCGTTGTAGGTCAGTGCGCGCGCGACCGAGATCACGTGGCCGCCGTAGACTATTCGTTTCCCGAACCGGCCCTGGCGTTCCGTGTGCGCGTTGAAGTGGACGCGCGCCGTGTTGTGGTAGAGGCGGGTCGCAATCATGTGCTCCGCCTCTTCGACCGTCATGCCATCGGCGTGGTCGAAGCGCTGACCCTTCGCAAAGTCATCGAAGAAGCGTGCGCCGCCGGTATCGCGGCGCCGATTGGACGGCAGTGCCGCCTTGGCTGGTAACACCAGACTTGCAGCATCGACCGCCTGGGGGAGCGTGGGTACGTGCGCAGGCGGCACGTCGGCCTCTTTCGTACGCTTGCGCACCATAACCCAGCGCGCGAACGTCAGCACGTCTTCACCGCGCTGATTGAAGCCGGTCGAGCGCACGTAGACGATGCCGGACTCGCGGTTTGTGTTTTCGCGGCTGCCCAGGACTTCGGTGCGCGCGTTCAACGTATCGCCCGCGAAGACGGGCTTCAGAAAGCGGCAGTCGGCGTAGCCCAGGTTCGCGATCGCGTTCAGCGAGACTTCGGGCACTGTCTTGCCGAAGACGGTGTGAAAAACGAGGAGGTCGTCGAGCGGGCTTTCGGCGAAACCCAAGCTGCGCGCGAACTCGGTGGAGCTTTGGAGGGCGAACCTGGCGCCGTAGAGACCGGTGTAGAGTGCTGCGTCGCCCACTGTCAGCGTGCGGGGCGGAGCATGATGAAGGACTTGGCCGGCGCGAAAATCCTCGAAGAAGTTTCCTGCGCCGGCCGGCATCGCGTTCCTTATTTCGTCAAAGCCTTCAGACCATCACGGGCTTCAGCTTGGTTCGGGTTGATCGCAAGCGCGCGGCGATACGTTTCGATCGCGCGCTGCTTTTGCCCGCTGTCTTCATACAGGCGGCCCAACGTTCCCAGCAAGTCGGCGTTGCCCGGACGCAGCCGCGAAGCGGTTTCGCAATCGTTGACCGCGCCAGAGGTATTTCCGGTCCAGCTGTAGGAGACGCAGCGTGCGTAGTAGTAGTCCGCGTTCCCCTTGATTGCGATCGCTTGGCCGAATGCCGAGGCTGCTTTCGCGTGCTGGTTCTTCCCCTGATAGGCGGCGCCCATTTCATAATAGGCGACGTCCATCTTGGGATCGGCCTTCACCGCCGCTTCGTAGTCGGCGATCGCTTTGTCATATTGGCGAGCCGAGCGGTAAGCTTTGCCGCGGAAATACAGTGTCGGCGCAAGCCAAGACTTCGGCAGACGGCCGGAGTCGAGGATTTCCGTGAATAGCTTTATCGCGACGTCGTATTCGCGCTTGTTCAGCGCTTCTGTCGCTTTCTTGTGGTTGCCCTGCCAGTCGTAGCGGACCGGCGGGTTGCCTGCGGGCTGCGCCGCCGGCGGGACGGTAGCAGGCGCGGGCGCCGGTGGCGCCGCCAGGGTCGCCGACGCCGACACGACAATAGTCGCCAATCCAATCAACAGTCGCTTCACAACTTTACTCCTCTTACCGATTGCAGGCGCGCCTTCGAGGGCGTCGGCGGCTCCTTGATTGGTCCAGTTAGCTACCGACGCGCTTCAAGCCTTCCGTTGCGGTCGTGTTGCCGGGGTCGGCCGCCAACAGTTGGCGGTAGACTTCGGCGGCGCGCTGCTTGTTGCCGGTCTGCTCAGCCGCTTGGGCGGTCGCCACCAGCAAGTCCTTGTCGGTCGGCGTTCCTGCGAGAGCCTTCTCGCAATCGGGAATGGCGCCTGCGAAATCCCGTTTGTTGAATAGGAGTTTGCAGCGTGCGCTGCGATACATGACCGCGACAGGATCCGCTTTCACGGCGTTGTCCAAGTCCTTCAGCGCGAGGTCTTCTTGATTCAACGTGAGGTGGCAGGCTGCGAGCGAAAAGTGAAGGTCACCCTTGTTTATCGTCTCCAGCGCCTTGTTGAAGTCTGCGACCGCGGAATTGCAATCCTGTTTCTGCCGGTGGGCAACACCGCGTGCGAAATATAGGTTGCCAATGGTTTGTGGATCGTCGTTGAACGCCTTCGACTCGATCGCCTTTGTGTACAATTCGATCGCCTTATCGAAGTTGCTGGCCTTCATCGCCTCTTCGGCCTGAGTCGGCAACTTCGTTGCTTCCAACTTCAACCGCGCGCGACGGTCAGATGGCGTTTCGAGCGCCATCGCGGGGATGGTAAGGGTGGCAATGACCATGACGATGCCGAAACCGGCAAAAATGTGCTTTAGCATGCGAGACCCCAACTCCTGTTGTTCTGGACATCCGGTGGGTTTTTACCCAGCGAAAACGGCGAGGCCGAGCCCCCAACGAGGAGACCCGGCCCAGCCAACCAAAGCAATATTACCACCGCTGAGCGAAGAGGGCAAAACGCCCCGTTCACCTTTCCACGGCGGCAATTGCGTCGGCCAATGCCACGGTTTGTTTCGCGATTTCGGCGTGTAAAAGCTCGACCATTCGGCCGTCGAGCGAGATCGCACCCTTACCCTTGTTCTCGGGAAGTTCGAACGCGGCAAGAATCGCGCGGGCACGGGCAACTTCGACAGGGTCGGGCGAGAACACGCTGTTACAGGCTTCGACTTGGGAAGGATGAATCAGCGTCTTGCCGTCGAAGCCGAGCGCCCTGCCCTGTTTGCAGACGGCCTCGAAGCCGGCGCTGTCCGCGATCTCATTGAAGACGCCGTCGATGACGCAAAGACCGTGCGCGCGGGCTGCGAGCACGGCGAGCGTCAAGCTTGAAAGCAACGCTTCGCGGCCAGGCGTGTGTTGGGCACGCATTTCTTTGACGAGATCGTTCGTGCCCATGACGAGGCACGCGAGCCTACCGCCTGCGCCCGCAACTGCGTTCGCATTGAAGATTGCGCGCGGTGTTTCCATCATGAGCCAAAGTGCGCACGAAGCGGCTTCCATGTGTTGCTCTGCGTGCGCCACGTCGGCAACGTCGTTGACCTTCGGCACCAAGATGGCATCGGGCACTGCCGACGCCGCGGCGGTCATGTCGTCGTGTCCCCACGGTGTGTCGAGGCCGTTGATGCGGATGATGACTTCACGCTTGCCGAAGCGGCGGTCCTTGACGGCGGCGCAGACCTGGGTGCGGGCCAATTCCTTCGCTTCCGGCGCGACCGCGTCCTCGAGGTCGAGGATCAGCGCGTCGGCGGGCAGCGTCGCGGCCTTCTCCAGCGCGCGCGCATTCGAGCCCGGCATGTAGAGCACGCTGCGGCGGGGGCGGATAGTCATGGGGTCAAGCCTCGTTTCTGGTGGGCGGTATACCAAGCCCGTTTGTCCGGGCAATGCGATTGTTTCGCCGGGCGCAGTCGATTCCCGCTTCTGCGGTTCGTCCTTGATCCGTTAGGCTCAAACACGGAGGATTTTCCATGCCGAACTACATGCTGTTCTTGCAGGAGGATCAGGGGCAGTTCGACGGCCGGTCGAACGATGAGACGTCGCTGTGAACCGGGCGATTGCACTGGCGATGTCGAACGGCGCGGAGGGCTCGACGCGCTGAAAGCGCTGCAAAGCGAGAAGTCGATGGGGAGATACCTGCCGTATCATTTGGCTGTCGGCGATTTGGAAGCGCGGGCGGGGCGGCGGCCGGCTGCGCGCGACGCGTTTCAACGGGCGCTGGCATTGCCGATGTCGGGGCAAGAGCGCAAACTGGTCGAAATGAAACTGCTGCGCACGAGCGATGCCTGAACCACGTTGCGTCCTTTCCATCCAATCCGACGTCGTGCGCGGTCATGTGGGTAACGCAGCAGCCCGCTTTGCATTGCAGCGCGTCGGCGTCGACGCGTGGGCCGTGCCGACGGTGCTGCTGTCCAACCATCCCGGGCACGGCAAGTTTCGCGGTGACGTGACGAGCGCGGCTGCGATCGCTTCGCTGATTGACGGGCTCGATGCGCATGGCTGGCTCGCGCGCTGCGATGGCGTGATTTCCGGGTATCTGGGTGCCGCCGATCAGGCGCGAGCCGTTGCCGATGCCGTGCGGCGGGTGAAGGCGCAGAACCCGCTTGCCGTCTACTTGTGCGATCCGGTGTTTGGCGACGACGATGGCGCCTATGCGCGGCCGGGCGTCGCCGAGGCAATGGCGCGGGAACTGGTGCCGCTTGCCGATGTCGTGACGCCGAACCGGTTCGAGTTGACCAGCCTGACCTCGAAGAAGATCGAGAGCGCTGCCGATGCGGTCGCCGCCGCGCGGGCGTTGGGAAAGACCGAGGCCGTTGTCACGTCCGTGCCGTTCGAGGGTGGGCGGATCGGTACGGTTGCGGTCGTTGGGAGCAGTGCGTGGGCTGTCGCTGCGCCGCGGATCGCGCAGGTGCCGAACGGGTCCGGCGACTTGCTGGCCGCGCTCTATCTCGCAGCCCGGCTCAATGGGCGCGATGTTGCGGCCGCGCTGTCCGCAGCGTGCTCCGCGGTCGACGGCGTCTTGCGCGCAAGTGCGGGCGTGGACGAACTGCGGCTCGTCGCGGCGCAAGCGGAACTCGTTCGGCCGTCTCAGGTTTTGGCGGCCGAGGCCGTTCGGTGATAGGCTCTGCCATCTTCCGCCGGAGGGTGTCATGAACCGCCTCATCGTTGTGATCGCGCTCTGTCTCTTGTCGGCTTGCGTTACGGCGACGCCTTATCAACCGGCGCCGCCGCGCGGGTTCGGCTTTTCGGAAGAGCGGCTGGATCAAAACAAGTTTCGCGTCATGTTCCGTGGAAACTCGCTGACCAAGCGGGAGACCGTGGAGGACTATCTTCTCTACCGGGCGGCCGAGCTGACGCTGCAGAACGGTTATTCGCATTTCCTCGTCATCGGGCGCGATACGGAGGCGAAGACACGCTACCGGTATTGGATCGATTCCTACGGCGGCCGCGGATGGTTTTATCACGGGTTCCCGGGGTGGTACCGGCGGCCGTGGTACGACCCCTGGGGTCCGTGGGGTTCCTATGATGTGCAGCCGGTGACGAACTACATCGCGACGGCTGAGATCATTCTGGTCAAGTCGGCTGTGCAGGACGGCGACGCCCGGGCGTTCGATGCCCAGCAGGTCTTGGTGCAAGTCGGTCCGCGTGTTGTGCGGCCGGAGCAAGCGCCGCGGTAGCCTTTGGGAGAGAAATGAGAGAGGGCTTATGTCTCTCATATCTCCCAAATCATTGGAGCACTTCAATGCCGCTACCACCTGAATGGGTCCTGACCCTTCCAGAGAACCCATCGGTATTCCTCCCGTCTGGGATTGTATCCCACAACGCGGCCCTCCAATTCAGTCGCCGATAGATCGTACACGTGGACAAAGCCGGAGTAGGACGAAACGATGAGTTGCTGGGCCTTGGCGGAGTAGTCCACGGCCCCCGCCGAAGAGCCAAAGAACTGCTCGAACAGCACGGTGCCGGCCGGCGTGACACACGTCATCAATCCGTTGCCGCAAAGCACGAACGCGCCAGAAC
>JBKJZU010000270.1:0-2868 GCA_046715015.1 Micropepsaceae bacterium | reverse complement strand
ATCGGCGCGGGGCTTTGGAAACATCGGTCGGTCTTAGGGGGTGGGGTGGCGTAATTCAACCCTTGAGCGCGGCAACGAACGCTTCGATGGCCGGTTCCAACGCACCGTCGTTTGCAATGATAGTGTCGGCCGCGACTGACGGTGCGCGGTCGAGGCGTTCGTTTACGTCAGAGGCCAGTTCGCGCCCGCGTGCTTGAAGGCGTGCGCGCAGAACGTCGGGCGAGGCCGTGACCAGAACAACGCGTGTGGGTGCGAAGCGGGCGCGCGCCTCAGCGGCGACGGTGCGGGAGACATTGACGACAACATGGGTGCCGCGGGCGACGTCGTCAGCGATCGCTACGGGGATGCCATAGGCAATGCCGTGCGCGCGCCAGCTCAGGGCGAAGGCGCCGCCGCGCTCTTGCTGTTCGAACGTGGCCGTGTCCACGGCGGCGTGGTGTTCGGCGCCGGCTTGCATGGGACGCGTGATCGTCCGGCGGGGGAAGGCGTAGCCGTCGCGCAGACGGTCGCGGGCGGCGGCGATCAGCGTGTCTTTGCCGACACCGGACGGACCTACAATGAGGAACAGTGTGCCCGGCACGCGTCAGTCCTCGAGAACCATTTCGTCGGCCGTGCTGGAGTATTTCGACAGCTGGTCGAGGAAGCTCAAACCCAGCAGGGAGTCCGAGAGGTTGCGTCCCACAGAGGCACGGATGTTGCGGCGGACGATGGAGCCGACGCGGACTTCAGCGAGGAGTGTGTTGGCGGCGGCTGCGTTGCCGTTCGCGGTAGAGACGACGGCGTCGTAGCTGAGAGCGCCGACGTCGATGCCGGCGCGGGCGGCGTCGGCGGTGCTGAGGGCGATCGTGGTGGCGCCGGTGTCGACCAACATGCGGACGGTCGCACCGTTGACGCCGACGTCGGCGTGGAAATGGCCATCGGCGGCGCGACGTAAGACGACTCCACCGGCCGAGCGTTCTATCGGTGTGGCCGGGTTCAGTTCGCCGGTGATGCGTTGCCAGGCGTTGCCAAAATCGCTGCGGTACGAGTAGCCGAGGATCAGCGCGAAGAGGATCGCGAGCCAGATCATCGTGTGGCGCGCCGCGTCTGTGAGCGAGCCGCGCCAGTGCATGACGAGCGAGGCAAGCAGTACGACGACGATGAGGAGGTTGCCGATGACGGCCGGGGTCGTATCTGGGTTCCACGCAAGCGTTCCGCCCGCCGCCCAAAGGACGACAGCGGTGATGGCTATCAGGATGACAACGAGGGCAACGACACGGCTCATGCGCGCGAGACTATCGGATTCAGTCTTTCAGCACGAGTTCGTCGGATTCCATGGAGACTTTGGACAAGGTGTTGAAGAAGCTCATGCCCAGAAGCGCGCCGCGTAGGCCGCGCGTTACGACGGCTTTCACATCGCGTCGTACAATGGAGCCGACCCGTACCTCGTCAAGTTCAACAAAGGCCGCCGCCGCTGCGCCGTTCGCGGTCGAGACGGCTTCGTCGTAGTTCAGGGTGTCTGGATCCAGTCCCACGCTCTCCGCCACGTCTTCGCCGAGGGCGATGACGCTGGCGCCGGTGTCGGCGAGCATGCGCACGCGTGTGCCGTTGATTTCCGCATCGACGAAGAAGTGGCCGTTGTCATCGCGGGGGAGGACGACCTCGGCTTTTGCCTGGGTCTTTGCACGGGCCGATTTCTGCGAGGGCGCGGGGGCGTCGGGCGTCCCGATCAGGACACGGCCGACGACCAGCACTGCCACGATGCCGACGACGAACGAATATGATCGGTTCATTGGGCTATGATGGCAGGGACCGGTGAAAGCTTTGAAAATTTAGCGCAAGACGTTGTAAATATTGACAAATTACGGTTGCTGTCGTAAATATAGACGATGAGCTCAAGTCTGGAATTTGCCTGGAATGCCATCCGACGTGAGGCTGCACTGCCTGCTTTCGAGCCGGGCTGGGTCTGGCTTGTCGGCGCTGGTCCGGGTGATGCCGGCCTGTTGACGTTGCACGCGCTGAACGCGCTGCAGCAAGCAGATGTCGTTGTCTATGACGCGCTGGTGGATGAGGGCATTCTCGGTTTGGTGCGTCCGGGCGCGGACGTGATCTATGCCGGTAAGCGCGGCGGCAAGCCCAGTCCAAAGCAGCGGAATATTTCGTTGCGTCTCATCGAGTTTGCGCGTGCGGGCAAGCGTGTGTTGCGGCTCAAGGGTGGCGATCCGTTTTTGTTCGGACGCGGCGGTGAGGAAGCGTTGGCGCTCGTTGCGGCAGGCATTCCGTTTCGCATCGTGCCAGGCGTGACGTCGGGGATCGGCGGGCTCGCCTATGCCGGTATTCCGGCGACGCATCGCGACGTCAATCACGCGGTGACGTTTGTGACCGGACACATGGCGGGCGGCGACGTGCCGGACACGATCAATTGGCGCGCGCTGGGCGAAGGGTCGCCCGTGATCGTGATCTACATGGGATTGAAGCATCTGCCGCGTATCGCGAGCGAGTTGCTGGCGGCGGGGCGCTCCGTTGCCGAGCCGGTCGCGGTGATCAGCCAAGCGACGACGCCGCGCCAGCGTGTGCTTGAGACGACGCTGAGCAATGCGGTTGCGGATGTCGCCGCGAGCGGGATCGAGGCGCCGGCGCTGATTGTCGTTGGTGAGGCGGTTCGGCTGCGCGCGGGCCTCGACTGGTTGTCGGCGATCGACGGCCGCGTGCTGGATCCCGATCCGCTGGGTAACAAGAAACTGCGCGACGCAGGTTGAGGCTTATTCCGCCTTGAACTGGAATTCGCCCTCATAGCCCCAGTACTGGTACGACACGAGGTAGTCCTGGCCCGGTTCGTAGCGCTGTGCTTCGAGGGCGATCGAATAGAACTCCTCGACATGTTCGCCG
>JBKJZU010000269.1:0-5512 GCA_046715015.1 Micropepsaceae bacterium | reverse complement strand
GCTTCGATTGGACGAGTTCGCGTTCTGGCCCCATCTCGCGGCGCCACGGTTGCTCGCGCCTGGGTTCCACGACTGGTTTTTCAATGAAATCAAAGCAGACCGCACAATCTGGCCCGAATGAGAGACGGTTTGGGCGCGTCGCGTGGTTAAAAGCGCGTCGTTCGAATTGCAGCGTGGAACCCAGCGAGACATTGAGCGTTGCAAGACCAGGATCGGGGCCCAACGTCCCCGGTCCGCTGTGTCATGCGTTATTCAAAATCTCTCCCCTTGGCGATCGCCGCCGCGGCAATGACGCTCAGTGCTTGCGCGACGGCACCATCGCCGCCGGTCGCGCACTTCGATCCCGCGAGCGTGGCTTGGGCCAAAAAGCCCGGCCCGAACGCGATCGCCGGCATCGCGCGCGTGGAAGCCGAGAACGGCAAGCTCAGAACCTGCGCCTCGCTCCCCGTTCGTCTGGCACCAGATTCGAGTTACACGCGCGAACGCGTCGAACGGCTCTACGGCGACAGTGATGCCGCCTTCGTCGACGCCGAGCGCGCGCAGCGCGTTCGTGCCCAGCCCGGCGCCAGCGTCACGAAGGCCTACGAGAAGTCGCTGAAGGCGTCCGTCTGCGACGCGAATGGCCGTTTCGTGTTCAAGAACCTGCCCGACGGCACCTACTACGTGATGGCCCCCGTGGTCTGGCGCAACAAGATCGGTGAAGTGACCGAGGGCGGCTTCTTCATGCAGCGGATCACCGTGCGCCGCGGCGAGACCAAGCGCATCGCGATGGCGATGTAGCTCTCGCAGCGGGACTGCAAGCTCGGCCAAGCCTGGCGAAGTCGGGCGTCGCGTCCGCACTTGCGAGGCCATCACGCATCGCCATTGGTAGCGCGAGTAAGAGCGGGCGGGACGCCCGCGGTCCCAGGGCTTTTTGTTACTTGTTGATGGAGGGGGCGCGGCGGATACTCGGTACAACCTCGGAGTTCCCCCATGAGCGAACCGATCCTTGAGCCCGATTTGCCGATCGTCGACCCGCATCATCATTTGTGGGACCGGCCGGCGGCGATATTGCGGAACTTGCCGCCGTCCGATCACGGGTTCATGGACATCATCCGCGATATTCCGCGCTACTTGTTGGACGAGCTGCTCGCCGATCTGACGGCGGGGCACAACATCCGGGCGACGATCTATATGGAGTGCGGCGCGATGTACCGCGCGGACGGGCCGGAGGCCCTGAAATGCGTCGGCGAGACCGAGTTCGTGAACGGCATCGCCGCCATGACGGCGAGCGGCATCTACGGCGAGTTGCGGGCGTGCGCGGGGATCGTGGGGCACGTCGACCTTCGTCTTGGCGATGCGGCGGAAGACGTGCTCAGGTCGCATATCGCGGCAGGACATGGGCGGTTTCGCGGCATCCGGCATTCCGCTTCCTATGACGAGGATCCGGAGGTTCTGGGACCGCTCGGCGGCCGCTATCCCGCCGGACTCTATCGCGACGCTAAGTTCCGCGAGGGGTTCAAGCATCTGCACAAGCTCGGCCTGTCGTTCGATGCTTGGCTGTTGGAGCCGCAGCTCGGCGACCTGATCGACCTTGCACGCGCGTTCGGCGACACCATGATCGTGCTGGACCATGTCGGCACGCCGCTCGGCATCGGACGCTATAAGGGCAAGCGCGAGGAGCGCTTTGCGATCTGGCGCGACAATATCAAGACGCTCGCTCAATGCCCGAACGTCAACGTGAAGGTCGGCGGCTTGCCGATGCCGTTCGGCGGTTGGCGCGCGCGTATGGCCGGTCCCGCCGAGACGTCCGAGACTTTGGCAGCGCAGTGGAAGCCCTATGTGGAGGCCTGCATCGAAGCGTTCGGGCCGAAGCGCTGCATGTTCGAAAGCAACTTTCCGGTCGACCGCTTCGGTGCGACGTATGTCGCGCTGTGGAATGCGTTCAAGCGGCTCGCGAAGAACTACTCCGCCGAGGAGAAGACGGCGCTCTTTAGCGGTACGGCGAAACGGGTTTATCGGGTGAACGTCACCTAGGCCGGGCCAGCGCATGTGTCGCGCACACAGCGCGGCCGCCTGTCAGTTTGCGCTGCCTCAGTTCGATCCAGCTAGCCGCGCTTCGGCGGCGGCGATCATCGCCTTGAAGCGCGGGTCGGCGCGGAGCGAATCGAGGTCCGGATCGGCCTTGGCGTGATTTAGGAAGTCGATCGTCGCCGTGGCGAAAAAAGGGCCTAACAGTTCTAGCGCGGAGTCGGTCTCCTTTAAATCGCGAGCACTAGCGCACGCAAAGTTAAAGCGCATGTTCATATTGCCGGGATCAATTAGAAGGGCGCGCGCCATCCATTCCTTGGCGCGTTCGACCTGCCCAAGGGCCGCGAGACAGTTAACACCAAAACCCATGGCCGCACCGTTGCTTTGATCCTGCGACACCGCCTTTTCCACGCGAGCCAACGAAATTTGCGCCGCACGCCGGCTGGCTTGGGAATTGCCGACTGCGGCGTAACAGCCGATCAACATGCCTGCCGAATGGAAATCGGTTTCCATCAGGGCCGCCGCCTTTTCGAAAAAGCGAATGGCGTCCTCCAGCCGGCGCTGTTTGTAGCTCAAATAGGCGGCCACCCTGTTGACCTCGTAGCACTCCGGGTCCAGTCGAATGGCGGCCGCGAGTTCCGAGGATGCCTCGTCCGGGCGGCCATCTTCGAACAAGATTAGCGACTTTACGGCATGGGCCTCGGCCAGATTGGATTCGAGCGCCAGCGCACGGTTTACGGACGCCAAACCGCCATCACCCTTTGCGCCAAAAAGGTAGCGCTGCATATTTTGCGAAAGAGCCATGAGCGCCCAGGCCCGCGCATAGCCGGGATCGATTTCGGTGGCGCGGCTGCACAGGCGGATGATCGCTTCTTCCCGGCGTGCATCGCCCCAATTGCCGGTGACGTAGTATTGGCGAGCCATGAGATAGAGATTGTAGGCATCGACATTGTCCGTGCCGCGATTTTCGATGGCCTTCTTTTCTTCCGGAAGAAGCTTGAGCTTTAGCGCCTTGACTATGGCTTCGGAGATTTCGTCCTGGAGCGCGAAGATATCGTTGAGGTCGCGGTCATACCGTTCGGCCCAGACGTGTTCGCCCGAGGCACCGTCGATCAGCTGAGAGGTGATGCGAACTCGCCCACCCGCCTTGCGCACGCTGCCTTCCAGGACGTGGCTGACCTTCAACTGCCGCGCGACCTGCGGCACGTCTACGCTTTTGCCCTTGAACTGAAATGAGGTGTTGCGAGCCGTCACACCGAGCGCGGAAACCTTGCTGAGGTCGGTGATGATGTCTTCCGAAATGCCGTCCGAGAAATATTCCTGCTGCGGGTCGTCGCTCATGTTGGCGAACGGCAAGACGCAGACGGAAAGTTTGCGAGGTGATTCCACTTTTTGACTTTCTGATTGGGCAGCCGACACTTTGAACACATGCACCGGCCGCTCGATGTTCTTGACCGAGTGCTCGCCCATATCCTCGAAGACGCAAGGCATCTTTCCGTCGACGTTGTCGCGAACCATCTTGGATAGCGCGACGCCGCCGACGGGGGCGAGCGCCTGGATGCGCGCCGCGACGTTGACCCCTTCGCCGTAGATGTCGTCGCCCTCGACGATGACCTCGCCCAGATTGATGCCGATGCGGTAGCGGATGGGATTGGCGTCGCTGGTGCCGGATTCGGCCTTCTCGGTCGCGGCCTGTATCGCCAGCGCGCAATTGACCGCGGCGACGACGCTGGCGAACTCGACCAGCGCGCCGTCGCCCATCAGTTTGAACTGCCGGCCGCCGTGGGCGGCCACGTGCGGATCGAAAATAGTGCTGCGGTTGGCCTTCAGGCGCTCCAGGGTTCCCGCCTCGTCGCGCTCCATCAGGCCGCTATAGCCGACGACATCGGCGGAGAGGATGGCTGTGAGTTTGCGCTGCATCAGTTCGCCCCCGCCAGGCGCGCTTCGGCGGCGGCGATCATCGCTTTGAAGCGCGGGTCGTCGCGGATGTGGTCGAAGTCCGGATCTACTTTTGCATGCATCAGAAGTCCCGTCGACATGTGAGCGAAGACCGGCTCCAGCATGTCCAGCGCGGCGATTGAGTCTTTCAAATAGGCGGCGAGCGAACAGGCGAAATTGTATCGCATGTTATAGTTGTCCGGATCGACAAGCAGAGCGCGGTTCATCCACTCTTTCGCGCGCTCGGCCTGGCCGAGTACGGCCAGAGCATTGCTGCCGTGGCCGATGGCCGTGCCGTTGTTGCGGTCGAGCGTCAAGACTTTTTCGGTGCGCTCAAGCGTGATTTGTGCCGCCCGCAAAACCGCTTGGGAGTTGCCGACCGCATTGTAGCAGCTGATCAACATGCCCGCGGAGCTAAAGTCCGCCCCGACCAAGCTCATCGCTTTTTCGAAATGGCGGATGGCGTCCTCCATCCGGCGGTCCCTGAAACTCAAATAGGCGGCGGATCTGTTGACTTCGTAGGATTCGGGGTCTTGGCGAAGGGCGATTTGAATTTCCGTCGCCGCTTCGTCCGGACGGCCGGTCTCGGAAAAAATTCTCGCCTTCACCGCATGGGCCTCGGCCAAAGTGCCGTCGAGAGAGAGCGCACGCTCGGCTGCGGTCAACCCGTCGTCGCCGTTGCCGCTGCCGGCGTGCAGGAAACGCAACAACATCTGACCCAGCGCCAACAGCGCCCAAGCGCGCGCGTAAGTGGGATCGATTTCTGTGATACGCTTGCATAGCCGCACAATTCCTTCGACTTCCCGGCTGTCGTTTTCAAAACCGGTTACGTAGGACTGACGCGCCATCAAGAACAGGTTGTAGGCTTCGACATTGTCGGTGCCGCGCTGTTCGATGGCCTGCTTTTCTTCCGGCAGCAATTTGAGTTTCAGAGCCTTGACGATGGCTTCGGAAATCTCGTCCTGCAGGGCGAAGATATCGCTCAAGTCGCGGTCGTAGCGCTCAGCCCAGATATGGCCGCCTGTGACACCGTCGATCAACTGCGCCGTGATGCGCACGCGCCCGCCCGACTTGCGCACACTGCCTTCGAGCACGTGACTGACCTTCAGCTGGCGCGCGACTTGAGGGATATCGATGCTTTTACCCTTGAATTGAAACGCGGTGTTTCGCGCGACCACAAACAGCGCGGATACTTTGCTGAGATCGGTGATGATGTCTTCGGAAATGCCGTCGCTGAAATACTCTTGCTCTGCATCCGCACTCATATTCGCGAACGGCAGTACACAGATCGAAAGTTTTCGGACAGTTTCCACTTTGGAACCTTCAGACTTGGAATTTTCGGCGGCGCGAACCGAGAAAACGTGCACCGGCCGTTCGATGTTCTTGACGCTGTGCTCGCCCATGTCCTCGAACACGCACGCCGTCTTGCCGTCAACTTGATCCCGAACGATACGCGAAAGAGCGACGCCGCCGACTGGCGCAAGCGCCTGAATCCGAGCCGCGACGTTGACACCTTCGCCATAGATGTCGTCGCCCTCGACGATGACCTCGCCGAGATTGATAC
>JBKJZU010000268.1:0-4495 GCA_046715015.1 Micropepsaceae bacterium | reverse complement strand
GTTGGCGAGGCGGTCGGCGATTTGATCGAGCTTGGCGATGGCCGTTTTGAGGTCGTTCGCCTCGACCGCGGCGTTGTGTACCCGCTGGCCCATCGTCCCCATGGCTTCGGAGGCCGCTTCGGCTTTCGAGCGAAGGCTGACGAAGTTGGCGCACACGGCTTGCTCAAGCGCGTCGAGCGCCGCGAGCTTGCGGCTTAAGCGGTCGTCAACGAAGCCGATCGTTTCGCTTAAGCGAGCGGCCAGCGAGTGAACCTTTTCCGTGGTTGCGCCTGCGCCTGCAGCAATTTGCTCGTAAGACCGCGCCAGTGTGCCTTGGGTTTCGTTCACGCTTTCGACGGTTTGCTTTAAGGATGCCGCCGACGTCGTTAGGTCATCGACCGCCGACGAGGCGCGATCGCGCAGGTCGGCCGCGATTTCGCCAAAGCGCGTGCGGCTTTGTTCGAATTTCGCCCCAACGCGGTCAAGCCGCTGGAGGCGCTCGCCCGCGGCTGCCGTCAGTTCGGCGGTGCTGGCGCGCATATCCTCCGCCGCTCGTGTCGCGCTTTCACGCAACGTATCCGCGGCGAGGTTGGCGCCGGCGGTCGAGGCCGTGAGGCTTGCCAATGCCTCTTCGAATTGACGCCGGTTTCCGTCTTGGAGCTTCGCGAAATCGGCGGCTGCGCTTTTCAGGGCCGAGGTCGTGTTTGTGACTTCGTCGGCGAGCTTTTGCAGCAGGAGCGACGATTGACCGTCGAGGGTTAAGTGGATCTGCCCCTTCTCCGCCAGAGATTTCAGAACCGAGGTTTCCGTCAAACTGCGGCGGAGTTTTTCGCCGGCCCGGGCGATGGTGCCAAATTCGTCCGCGCGCTCCGTGCCCCATACCTCTTGTCCGACGGCGCCGTCACCGACGGATGAGAGACTGCGTTCCAACGCCTTTAACGGTTGGATGATGCCCAGCTGCAGCAGAGCGGCCAGGACCAGCAAGCCGACAATGAGTGTGCCCAGCGCCGCGATGATGAGGATCTGGCTCCAGTTCAGAGCGGACGCCACGCCGCCGCGCTGGCTGTTCTGGTCGGCGGCGCTCAAGCGATCGAGTGCGGTGCGCAGCGCGAGGTACGACGTTTCGAGCTGCGGCGGCTGGGGCAGGGTAGCGAGGTCGTTCATCGCGGCTGTGCCGCGCAGCGCGGCAGTGCTTGGCTCCGGCGCGGTGCGAACGACGTGTGCGAAAGCTTCGCCGATGCTCTCGGCTTCCCGCAGCGCGTCTGTTGCACGCGAGTCGCTGCCGTAGAATTTCTTGAGTTCGGTCAGTGCGCGTTCGCCGTCGATCGCGTGCCGCGTCAACTGGGCTCTCGCCTCTGCGTCACCGGTGAGGCGATAGGTTCGGTAGGTCTTAAGGAAGCCCGCGTAGCCCAAGGCTTGCTCGACCGCAGCGATGTGTTGGGCGGCCGTGTTCGAGACATCGGCCGGGTCGTTCAGGGTGCGCTGAAGCTCGCTGACATAGCCGACGAAATACGCGCCGCCCAAGGTCAGGGCAGCGGCGGCAATGACGGCTGCCACGCTCAAAGCGCGGCTGAAAGATGACAACGTCCGCACGGTTCCCCCGAGAAAGCGCCGATCTCTGCGCTTTTTCGTGCCGGTGATTCGTTACGGATTCTAGGGGAGGGCTGCCCCAGAGGGGAGGGCGGTTAGTTCCCAGCCATGCGGTTGCGCTCGATGCGTTCCAGAATTGCATCGGTCCGCGCCATGTGGGCCGCGAGATGCGCGACTGTGGCATCGTGTGCGGACCGCCACGCGGCGAGGTGGCGCACCAGGCCTTGATGCAAGGTCTCAAGTTCGACCGCTTCCTGACGCAGCGTCTTGGCGAAATTCGCTGCGGGCTTTTTCTGCTTTTTTTGTTGTGCGGTGACTTGTTTCAAGTTTCTTGCTCTCGCTTGGGACCCCAAGCGGCATGTGCCGCTGAAGTGGCGTTCAGCGGCACGTTAGGCGCACAAGGTAAAGAGTGCGTAAGTGGACGCGCGCTAAAGCACGCGCTCCACTTTCGTCGATCGACGTGGCTTGAGGTAGAACGTGTCGGTCACCGTCATGCCGTCGGTCAGGTATTCGCCGAACAGCGTTTGATAGCGGAAGGTGACTTCCGCCATGATGACGCTCTGACCGTTCGACAAGATGTTTGGAATCGTGACGGAAGCGCCCTGCGTGCGGGGCGCGGTATTGCGCGCGTCACTCCAGTGAACGGTCGTTTGTCCCGTGTTCTCGTCTGCGACGACCGACGTGATGCGGATCGTCGCGTTGCCGGTGTCGAACGGACGCAGAATGACGTTAAGCGCGCCCATGATGTCGTCGATCTCGGGTGAGGTCAGCACCGTGTCTTGGGCGACAAGGTCGGCCGCGGACGACGCGACATTGGAAACCTTGCGAGCGGCCAAAATGTAGTTCGCGATTTCCGACACGCCGAAGAACGTCGTGAGCATGACCGGAATGATGAGCGCGAACTCAATGGCCGCTACGCCACTTTGCGAACGGCGGAATTTGTTGATGGAGCTGATCATGGTGGACCTCAGTTTCCGATAATCGAGCCGAACGGCTCGTTGCGGAAGGCAATGGATGCCTCGAGCAACCGGTGACCGCCGGCCATGTTCACGAACTGCGTACCCACCGTCGGGGTCAGCATCGGCCACGTGTAGAATGCGCGCACCACGATAACGTCCCCCGGGGCGCCGGCATCGAAAGTCAAGTTGCCGGTCATGTTGCCGTTGTCGTCGATTGCCGCCGGGAACGCCGCGTTGTTGAAGCCGTTGTACTTGCGAACGTCGAGTCCCAGACGGGCGTCGCAGCCGAGCATCATCGAAATCTCGTTGCAAACAAGGTCGCGGAATTGGTTCGCGGTCATGCCCATCGATTGCGCTTCGCCGGTACGGATCTTCCGGGCCGCCCCCACGATGCCGTTTTCCAGCGTGGTCGAGGCGAAGAAGATCAGCGAGATGTCGAGAATCGCGTAGAGTAGGAGGAAGAACGGCATGGCGACGAGCGCGAACTCGACGACGGTGGCGCCGCTTTTCGCCTTCTTGAACCGGCTTAGCAACAGCATTGTGCGCGGTAGCAGAAGCATGTGTCGCTCCTTTTCTGGGGCCGAGACGCAAAGGCGTCGCGCTGCTGGCCCTCTTTAGGCAACAATAATGCCTACCATCGACGCCCATACTGCGAAAGCAAAGCGTGCTGTTGTGGCGAATAAAGTGCAAACGACAAGGCGCTCTCTTCATGTCTTGTTATGGATACTTGAAAGTGTCTGTTCGGTGCCGGGGACACTATACACTTCCTTAAGTCTTGGCGGCCAATCTCGTGCCGAAGGTGAGAGCCCGCAAAGGGCCCGCCTTGACGTGGGTATCTGATTGGGAGCGAGAGCCATGGCGCACGCGAGCACGCGTAAGTCGCAAGGTTTCTTCAAGCGATTTCTTAATTCGCGCGGCGGCAACGTTGCGATGATCTACGGCTTGGCGATGTTGCCCACGATGGCGGCGGTCGGGTCCGCCGTGGATCTCACGCGCGCGATGGTCGTGAAGATGCGATTGGGCGAGGCGCTCGACGCGGCAGGCCTCGCGGTCGCCGGTACTGTCGGTCTTACGAACGCCCAGATGACGGACAAGGCGCAAAAGTTCTTTTATGCGAACTATCCGGACAACGAACTGGGCACCGTTACGTCGCTGACCGTTTCGAGCAGCGGCTACAACAACAACCTGGTTACGGTGGCCGGCACGGCGCGCGTGGACACGGCTTTTATGGGGATGTTCGGGATCAACTATCTCGATATCGGTGTGAACGTTCAGGTGACCCGCGAGTCGAAGGGTCTCGAAATCGCCCTCGCGCTCGACAACACCGGCTCGATGGCCGACAACGGCAAGATGCCGGCGCTCAAGAACGCCACACTCGAGCTCATCAACATCCTGTTCGGCGACCAGAACTCGCCGGCGACGTTGAAGATGTCGCTCGTTCCGTTCTCGCAAACCGTCAAGGTCGATACGGCACAGTTCAACAACAGCGGTTGGATGGACAGCACCGGTCAGTCGAGCACGGCGAGGCTCAATTTCGACAACAACAAATATGCTTTCTCCGTCTGGACCTCGATGAAGAACTCGAGTTGGGGCGGCTGTCTCGAGGCGCGACCGAACGGTCTTGAGGCTTTGGACACGCCGCCGACGGCAGGCAACGCCGACTCGCGCTTTGTGCCCTACTTCGAACCGGACGGCCCGGACAACAGCGCCTACTCGGGCTATACGACGTATCTCAACGACGGTGGCAACGGCAATCAAGATGCCCGGTTGAAGCGGTCGTTGAAGTACGTAAACCAAACGAAGACCAACCCGAACGCCGACTGCAATCTGCAGAAGATCTTGCCGCTGACCAACAACAAGGTCCAGTTGCAGAGCTACGTCAACGGTATGGTGACGACGGGCAACACGCACGTCCAGCTCGGCGCGAGCTGGGGCTGGCGTACACTGTCGCCGGCAGCGCCGTACAC
>JBKJZU010000267.1:0-6260 GCA_046715015.1 Micropepsaceae bacterium | reverse complement strand
CCAGGGTGCTGCGTGGTCGAGGGGATGGACGCCCGGCCAAATGCCCAGCGGATAAGAGAGCAACCAACCGACTGCGACCAGCATGACGGCGCTAGCCACGATCGCGAGTGCGGACCATCCGACTGCGGCGGCCGAAAATGCGCTGCGGTGCATGAAAATCAAGCCGATGATCGCGAGCAGCGACAGTGCCGCAATCGGCACGTTCAACGCCGCCGGCCAGATCAGCATTGTTTGGCCGTGGAGGTCGAAGTAACTGGCGTCGCTGTCGGCTTTCAGCGTTTCGAGATCGGTGTCGGCCAGCGCCGACACAACTGCGAAGGCGTTGTCGCCGTGGTGCTGCAGCGTGTTGCGATCAAGGTTCGCGAGATTGTCGTTGCGCGAATGATAGAGCGAGGCGGAATTCGAGAACGCGAAGTTGAAGCCCGAGAGGTTGGCCGCCTTGCGATAGACGCTGAAATCGGTGTCGTTCGGGAGCAGTTGGTAGACTTCGTAGGTCAGCGAGTTTGCGCGCGGGTTCGCGACCGTGCGGGCAAAGAGGCCCATCAACTTTGCGCTGCCCTTACCGGTTTCGAACATCATCGAAGGGCCGGAGGCGCCGCGCGCTTCGACGTTGACGACGATGCCGATTTGTTTGAACAGCGGATGGCGCTGCGCGAAAGCGATCGCACCGCGCAAGCCCATCTCCTCGCCGTCGGTGATCAGAAAGACGATGTCGTTCTTCGTTACGCGCCGCGCCATCGTTTTGGCGAGTTCGAGCATGACGGCCGTGCCGGCCAAGTCATCACCGACTCCGGGGCCAGCCTGGACGCTGTCGTAGTGCGCGGTGGCGAGCACGGCTCTGCCCGGGGTCGTGCCCTTCTTCACCGCAATGATGTTTTCGACGTAGGTGCAGCCGGGCCGGGTCTCGGGCGGCGCGCATTGCGCTGTCGACTGGACCTCGGGCGTGTAACCGGCTGCGGTCAACTCTTGAAGGATGCGATCCTTGATCGCGACGTTCGCGGGCGAGCCCGCCATGTGCGGAACCTCGGGACCCAGAACGCGCATGAGCGTTTCCATGGCACGTTCTTGCGTGAAGCCGGTTCCCGCCCTGCCCTTCGGCGCTTCGAGTTGGGCGGTCGCTAAGCACATGAACACGGCGGTGACGACGATGGCGCCGAGCAGCGTGGCGAGAAAGCGGATGTTCATGATCGTGTCCCTGTGTCCGCGACCCTAACCCAAGTCCTCAGGCTTTGTCTTAGGCTTGAAGGGGCAGAGGTCGCTGACGGGGCAGGTGGGGCATTTCGGTTTGCGGGCGACGCAGGTGTAGCGGCCATGCAGGATCAGCCAGTGGTGGGCATGCTGCATTAAGCGATTCGGCACGATCTTCATGAGTTGATCTTCGATCTCGCGCGGGGTCTTGCCCTTCGCCAATCCCAGGCGATGCGCCACGCGAAAGACGTGGGTGTCGACGGCGATCGTGGGCTCGCCGAAAGCCATGTTCAGGACCACGTTCGCGGTCTTGCGCCCGACGCCGGGCAGCGCTTCGAGCGCTTCGCGGTCGCGGGGGACTTCGCCTGCATGGTTGGCAATGAGCGCTTTCGAGAGCGCGATGACGTTCTTCGCTTTCGACCGGAAGAGGCCGATCGTTTTGATGTGCCCGATCAGCTTCTCTTCGCCCAGCTTCACCATCTGCTCCGGCGTCGTGACGATCTTGAACAACGGGCCTGTTGCCCGGTTGACGCCTTTGTCCGTCGCCTGTGCCGAGAGCACCACCGCGACGAGCAAGGTGTAGGGGTTGATGTATTCCAGCTCCCCTTTCGGGACCGGGATCGCGGCGGCCAGTCGCTCGAAGACGGCTTCGGCTTTTTTGGACTTCGACATGGGGGGCCACTTTGCTAGAGTTCGCCCATGGCTTGCAAAGAGATGATGCTCATTCTCTGTGCGCGGATCGGGTTCAATCCCCCGTCGGCCTGACGGCCCGCTTTTCGTTTCGCCATTCAAGCCAACCCGCGAGCATTCTCATGTCCAGCAAAGCTGCAACGCACAATCAGACCAAGCATTGGCAAGCGCTCGATGCGCTGCACCACATTCATCCGTTCACGGAAACGCAGGCGCTCAACAAGAAGGGCGTTCGCGTCATCACGAAGGCCGATGGGATTTACCTCTGGGACTCTGAGGGCAACCGTCTGATCGACGGGATGTCGGGGCTTTGGTGCGTGAATGTCGGGTACGGGCGGAAGGAGTTGGCGGAAGCGGCTTACGAGGCGATGGTGCAGCTGCCCTACTACAACTCGTTCTTCCAGACGACGAACCCCTATGCGACGGAGCTTGCGGCGAAGCTGGCGAGCCTTTTGCCGGCGGGGTTGAGCCGCATCATGTTTGCGAATTCCGGCTCCGAGGCGAACGACACGGCGTTGAAGCTGATCCGGTACTATTGGAACCTGCAGGGGAAGCCGCGGAAGAAAATTCACATTTCGCGCGAGTACGGCTACCACGGCGTCACGATGGCTGCGGCTTCGCTTTCGGGGCTGACGCCCATGCACCCACAGTTCGACCTGCCGCTGGCCGGATTCGAGAAGGTGCCGACGGTCTACTGGTACATGTTCGGCGAGGGCAAGGACCCGGACGCCTACGGGATCGAGGTTGCGCGGAAGCTCGAGGAGAAGATCCTGGAATTGGGACCGGACCGGGTGGCTTCGTTCTCGGCCGAGCCTATTCACGGCGCCGGGGGGCTGTTGTTCCCGCCTGACAGCTATTGGGCGGAAATCCAACGGATTTGCCGTAAGCACGACGTGCTCCTGCATATCGATGAGGTCATTACCGGATTTGGCCGGACCGGCGAGTGGTTCGGGTCGCAGACCTTCGGCATTGCGCCCGACATCATGACGATGGCGAAGGGCATGTCCTCCGGTTATCAGCCGATCTCAGCCATCGCGCTCGGGCCGCGTGTGGGGGACGCCCTCGCAACTGCGAACGAGGAGTTGGTGCATGGCTATACGTGGTCGGGGCATCCGGTCGCCTGTGCGGTGTCTTTGAAGAATTTGGAGATCATCGAGAGGGAAAAACTCGTCGATCGCGTGCGCGACGACATCGGACCTTACTTTCAGGCGAAAGTTCTCGAGCTTGGCACGCACCCGCTGGTGGGCGAAGTGCGCGGGAAAGGTCTCTTGGCTGCGATCGAATTGGTAAAAAACAAAACGAACCGTACGTTTTTCTCGCGCGATACCGATGTCGGCACGCAGTGCCGCAATCACTGCTTTGCGAACGGACTCGTCATGCGGGCGATTCGGGACACGATGGTTCTCTCGCCGCCTTTGATTATCTCTCGCGACGAAGTCGACGAAATTGTCAGGGTTGCGCGGCGCTGTTTCGACTTAACGGCGAGCGATGTCGGTTTACCCACAGGCTAGTTGCACGGCGCTCGTTGCCTGTTCCCCACTGCTCACAAAAACGATGTGTCACCCAAGCCATAGTCATTAAGTTTGTGTAAGAGCCAAAAAAAAAGTTGCCCGCTGTGACATCGGCGCATATAGTGAGTCGCAGATGGTTGATTTGATGCTGGTTTCGCGTTGCCCCCCCCGCTAGCGGGACCGGTTTTCAGCCATCTAAGCGTCAGAATATCCCCTCCTGACGCGTGGCGCGTTAAAGCGCGTTTTGACCCTCGGCTGGACGCACAGCCGAGGGTCTTTTCATTTCTGGTTGTGCCCTCAACCTTGCTACACGCACACCGTTTAGTCCCATGACCACACTTCGAATCGCGACCTGGAACATCAACTCCGTGCGTCTGCGGCTCGGGATCGTGGGCAAGCTCGCACGCGAGCAAAAGATCGACGTGCTGTGCCTGCAGGAGACGAAGGTTGCGGACAGTTCTTTCCCGCACAAGGCAATCCGGAAGCTAGGCTTCGAGCACGTCGCGATCAACGGTCAGAAGGGCTATCACGGCGTCGCCATCCTGAGCCGCGTGCCGCTCGAGACGATCGAAGCGCGCGAGTTTTGCGGCAAGGGCGATGCGCGGCATATGCATGTGAGGTTGCCCGGCGGGCTCGAGGTGCACAATTTCTATGTCCCCGCGGGCGGCGACATTCCCGATCCAAAAGCCAACGTGAAGTTCGCGCACAAGCTTCAGTTCTTGGACGAGATGACGGCGTATTTCGACGGCATGAAGAGTAAGCGGTCGGCCGCGCGGGTTGTCGTGGGCGATCTCAATGTTGCGCCGTTCGAGCACGATGTTTGGAGCCACAAGCAGCTTCTCAACGTCGTCAGCCACACGCCGCCCGAGACCGAGCGGATGGGCGCCGCCTACGCGACGCATGATTGGATCGACGTGACGCGGTCGTTCGTGCCGATGGAGCAGAAGAGTTACAGTTGGTGGAGCTATCGCAATCAGGACTGGAAGAAATCAGACCGCGGCCGGCGGCTGGACCACATTTGGATCAGCCCGGCGCTCAAAGGGGCGGTCAAGAAGCACTCCATCCTGCGCGACGCCCGCGACTGGAAGCGGCCGTCAGACCACGTGCCGGTGGTGGCGGAGTTCGAGACCTAAGGCCGCTTCACTTGCGTGATCATCACCGTCGATGAGGCGGTGGCGATGAGCTTGCCGGCGTCGTCTTTCAGGTCTGCATCCAAGAAGATCACCGTGCCGCCGCGGCGGACCGTGCGGGCTTCGGCGATCAGGCGGGTGCCGGGTTTGGCTTGGGCGATGTAGCTCACCTTCATTTCGAGTGTGGGCGTGATTTGGCCCCATTCGATTGTGAGGCCTGCCGCCAGCGCGATGACGTCGTCCATCATAGCTGCGGTCATGCCGCCATGGATCGCGCCGAAGCGGTTCGCCAGCGCTTGCGTTGTGTCGTAGGCGACGCGGACGGTGCCTTTCTCAACATCGACGTCGAGCAGGTCCTGGCCGAGCACGACCGCCGCTTCGGCGCGGCGTTTCAGCATCGCCTGGATGTTCGGCGGATACTTTTCGGGATGCGCGCGGTCGATCGGCATTACTCGAGACCTGCGTCGCGCAGCTTCGCGTGGGCCGCAGAGAGTTCCTTGTTGACGTTGTTCAGACGCACGGCGAGTTCGCGCATGATCTCAAGCGGCATTTGCGGGATGTCGCGCAGCATCTGCAGGAACTGATCCTTCTTGATGCGGAGCGTGTCGAGCGGTTCGGCGGCGATGATCGTGGCGGTGCGCGGCATTTCGCAGAGCAGCGCCATTTCGCCCACGATGTTGTTCGCGCCGAGATGCGCGACCACGACATCACCTTTCGGTGAGTTCACGGCAACGTCCACCTTGCCGGTCAGGATCAAATAAGCGCTGTCGCCCCGGTCGCCTTCGCGGAAGAGGACGGCTCCGGCATCGAACGCCAAGCGTTCGCTGGTGAAGGCCAAGAGTTTCAGGCGCGAGGTGTCGATGTTTGAGAACAGCGGAACGCGACGCAGGAGTTCGACTTCGCTTTGGATACTCATGAAACTTCTCCGGTGTTCCTCATTGCGCGGCCTCGCGAACAGCGGCTTGCGCCTGGTCCGACGTCAGGCGGCCATGATCGAAATGCAAGACGCGGTCGAAGCGGTCGGCGAGGTCGTGTTTGGTCAAAACCCACAATGTCGCCTTGCCCTTGCGGTGGGCGAGGACGCGTTCGACGATGGCGGTCTTTTGCTGATCGTCGAGATTTGCGAGGGCCCCGTTGACCACAAGCACCTGCGGGTCCTTCACGAGCGCCCGGGCCAGGCTGAGCTTTTGCCGCTGCGCCGTCGTCAGGCGCTTGCCGGCGGCGCCGACGTTGAAGGCGAGGCCTTCTTCGATAATTAAGTCGCGCACGTCGAGTTGGTCGAGAATTTCGCGCACAAGCGCATTCACCCGTTCCTGAGCGCGGGCGATCCCGTAGGACACGCGCCCGAACAAGATGTTGTCTTGGATCGAAGCCGACGTGACGTATTTGTCTTCCTGGTAGAACGAAATGCGCGCCGCCAAATCCGCGGGAAGCGTTTCGGCGAATGTGCGGCGCGCGGCGAGCAAGCGCTCGCGAATCTCCTCCGTGATGAGGCCTAGGCGATGACGCGCCTCGACATAACGGAGCGGTAGGACAGAGAGGCGCGAGCGATCAGTATACGAAAGCTCCGCCATCCTCGATCGCTTCATGATCTGCTGGTAATCGGGCAACTCGCTCGCCGGAATGAAGCTGAATTCGTCGAAGAACGGATGGTCGGGCGGGAAGTCGCGAAAGAGTTCGATCATCGTCTCCGCGATCGAGAGGCCCATCGCGACCAGATGCGTGTCGAGGCGCTCCTCGG
>JBKJZU010000266.1:0-3605 GCA_046715015.1 Micropepsaceae bacterium | reverse complement strand
GCCGAGGGGGTCGAGACGCAAGAGCAGGTCCAACTGTTGATGGATTGCGGTTGTGAGGAAGCCCAAGGCTACCTCTATGGCATACCCATTGCTGCGAAAAAGTTCGACGAACTCCTCTCGATAGCAGCAACTTCTGCTGAGGAAGGTAATTCTGTGAGGACCACAAAGACCCGCGCTGCCGGGCGTGTCCGTCGATAGCGCGCGCGGCTCGATGCCATAGCCATTGGAGCGGCGGACGCTCCTTCTCTCTTCTCTGCAACGTTCCGCCTTGCGCGTCGAATTGTAGCGGTTCGCCGCCATCGTAGCCAACGGCAGCCTGTTCGATCACCTCGTTGGCGCGGGCGAGCAGCGCAAGCGGAATTTCGGGGCCAGGGGCCTTGGCTGTCTTGAGAGTTAGACTTCGTCGGCTGCGCCGATGGCTCTAGCCATACCGTTTTGAGCCGTTACGATGCTTCCTCGGAGCCAAGGGGTTGGCAATGAAGCGGCGCGAGATCATTACACTTCTCTGCAGCGCGGCGATGTGGCCGCTTGCAGCTCGCGCGAAGCAGAAGGCGGTACCCGTGATCGGCTACCTCGGCGCAGGGTCGCCTGGCCCATCTGCCCCGTTTGCGGCCGCGTTCCGCCAGGGATTGGGCGAAACAGGCTATGTCGCTGGACAAAACGTGGCGATCGAATACGGCTATGCCGAAGGTCGCGATGATCAAATGCACGCATTGGCCGCCGATTTCGTCGGCCGCAAGGTCGACGTGATGGTGGCGTTCGGCGGCGGCGCGCCACGCGCGGCGAAAGCGGCAACTGAGACGATCCCGATCGTCTTCGCCATCGGCGGCGACCCGGTCGCGGTCGGCCTTGTCGCCAGTCTCGCCCGGCCTGGCGGCAACGTCACCGGTATTAGCTGGCTCGGCGGCGAGGTGACGTCCAAGCGGCTCGAACTTATCTCCGAGCTGGTTCCGCGCGCCAGGGCGATTGCGCTGCTCGTGAACCCGAACAATCCGCAGGCTCGCATGGTGGGAGAAATGCAGGAAGCGGCGCGCGCGAAGGGCGTGCAACTTCGTCTCCTGTACGCCGGCAGCGAAAGCGAGATCGACGCCGCCTTCGACTCACTCGTGCAGAGCCACGCCGACGCACTCGTCGTCACCGCCGAACCTTTCATCAACAGCCGGCGCCAGCAGATCGTGGCGCTGGCGGCACGCCATGCCGTTCCGGCGATCTATGGGATCCGTGAATACGCCGCGGCCGGCGGCCTGATCAGCTATGGCGCGAGCCTTTCGGCGGCCTATCGGCAGGCGGGCATTTATGCCGGAAGAATCCTCAAGGGCGCCAAGCCTGCCGACTTGCCGGTCCAGCAACCGACCATTTTCGAGCTGGTCGTCAATCTGAACACCGCCAAGGCGCTCGGCCTCACCGTTCCGCCGTCGATCCTCAGCCGCGCCGACGAGGTGATCGAGTAGGTCCCGCCAGGTCCGTTTTGGGTCAGACTCGCAAGTCGAACTCGCCCGCGTCACGTCTGCTTTCACCCCGAAAGCGGCAGAAAAGCAGACACGCTGCGAGGTCGGCTTTGTGCCGATTTTGTTGCAGAAGTCGGTTGAGGCAGACCTCCAAGCGTGATTCCGTTGTGTTGACGCGAATCGCGGCGAGGTCGATCGATGATGGGCCGTGTGAAGAGTGACCAAGGTCAGCTGTTCTACGAGTTTCGTCTTGGCGATGCGGTCCCCGAAGATCACCTTGTGCGGAAGATCGACGCTGCTCTCGATCTTTCCTGGCTTCGCGGTGAACTAGCACCTCACTATTCGTCCATGGGGCGCCCGTCGATCGATCCGGAACTGATGATCCGGATGCTGGTCGTCGGATATGTCTTTGCGATCCGCTCGGAGCGGCTGATCTGCCGTGAAGTGCAGGTGAACCTTGCCTATCGCTGGTTCTGCAAGCTCGGTATCGAGGATGCCATCCCGGATCATTCGGCGTTCTCACGCGCCCGGAACGAGCGGTTCCGCGAAGGGGATGTCTTTCGTCAGATTTTTGAGCGGGTCGTCGAGGCATGCATCGCGGCTGGTCTGGTCGGAGGCGAAGGCTTCGCCGTTGATGCGAGCCTGATCCAAGCTGACGCCAATAAGCAACGTTCGATCGCAGGTGAGGATTGGCGCAGGGATCGCGATCCGGCGAGGTCCAGTCGCGCTGTGAAGGAGTATCTGGCGACCCTTGACGATATGGCGGGGAGCGGCCAGCGACGTTATCCCGAAGTTTGTCTCGCCATCCGATCCCGCGGCCCAGTGGACCGGCGCTCACAAGGGACCAGCATTCTTCGCTTACTCCGACAACTATCTTATCGACGTGAAGTTCGGCGTCATCGTTGACGTTGAAGCATCCCGCTCCATCCGCCAGGCCGAGGTTGGCGTAGCAAGGACCATGATCGAACGGACAGAGCAGCGCTTCGGTCTCAAGCCGGAGCGGCTCGCGGCCGATACCGCTTACGGGGCGGCTGCGATGCTCAACTGGCTGGTCGAGGAGAAGGGTATCGCGCCGCATATTCCGGTGAACGACAAGTCGAAGCGGGACGACGGCACGTTCTCGCGCAGCGACTTTCGTTATGATCCGGCCGATGACGTTTACCATTGCCCGGGTGGAAAGCGGCTCGGGACGAGCGGCACCGTGCACGAAGGCAAGACGCTTCTGTATCGTGCCAGCAAGCCTGACTGCGACCTATGCCCACTCAAACCGCAGTGCTGCCCAAAGGAACCATCACGCAAGATCCCGCGCGATATCCATGAGCACGCCCGAGACGTCGCCCGGTCGTTCGCTGGCACTGAAGGTTTTGAGCAGTCGCGACGTGAGCGGAAGAAGATCGAGATGCGGTTCGCCCACCTGAAGCGCATCCTGAGGCTCGGTCGACTTCGACTGCGTGGCCCACGAGGCGCCCAGGATGAGTTTGTCCTTGCGGCCATCGCTCAGAACCTGAGGCGGCTTGCAACGCTACTCGCACGAGCGCCACCCACCCAGGCTCTGTGCATCGCGTAGCGTTGGAGTTGCGTAGAGGGCGTCAGGCCAGCAGATCAAAAGCCGGCGCTCTGTAACAAGGCGCTCTGTAACAAGGTGGCGGACCGTCCATCAGCAGCAGCCGACTTTTGCAACAAAATCTGCCAAACTCGGAAGTGGCCAGCCTCATTCAATTACCTCATCGGCCCGCACCAGCAGCGTGAGCGGAACGTCAAGGCCGAGCATCTTGGCAGTGTTGAGACTCTTGTGATCCGGCAAGCCTCAATCGTAGAAGCCGGGCGACATCTTTAGGCTGTCGCTCTGCGCCTTATCGTGGTTGATCCACAACTGCGCCTCCCAATCCGGTGGCCCATGCTTCTCGCCTCTGTAACCGAGCCGAGGAGTATGCCCATGCAGGATCAAGTGAATGCTGCCCCCACCCAAGCGAGTGTCGTGGAACAAGGGAAAGTTAACCGGAGCAAAACCGCCGCTGCGACCCAAACACGTCTGGTCGATTCGCTCCAGATCGAAGGCCGCACCCGCGATCTCGCCATGTTCAATCTAGCAATCGACAGCAGCCACTTCCGATCTACCCCTATGAACGGACTTCCCACGGTAGGCGGGCATGTCTC